>JALSHK010000456.1 GCA_026982275.1 Paracoccaceae bacterium
AACAGATGCAACGGCTACCGAGAAAAATTACACATTATTAATGATACAGGTCAATATTTTTACCCCGATGGGCAGAAACCCTTGACAAAATTACACACAACAAGCCGGATTTCGCCTACGGGCTAAGTCTGACAATGCTCCACTCTCCCACAGGTTGATCCCGACTCCATAAGAAACGGTTATGTAGCCTATGCTTGCCATCCGCCCAGAACTCGATCTCCAGCGGGGTAATCCGGTAGCCACCCCAAAATGGCGGGCGTGGCGGATTCAAGCCTTTGGACATCGTTACCCTGGCCAGCTTCATCTTGAGCGCTGCCCGGGAGGCAAGCGGCGCGGATTGCTCCGAGGCCCAAGCTCCCAGCCGGCTTTGCAGAGAGCGGGAATGGAAATATTCATCCGCCTTCGCATCTTCCACCTTTTCCACAAGCCCGCGCGCGCGCAATTGCCGGCGAAGACTTTTCCAGTGCATCACGAAGGCGGCCTTGCCCGAAGTTTCGATTTCTTGCGCCTTGGCGCTTTGGAAATTGGTGTAGAATATAAAGCCGTTGCTCTCGATTTCCTTCAGAAGCACCATGCGCGCATTGGGCAGCCCACCGCGATCCACGGTGCTTAGCGCCATGGCATTCGGATCATTGATTTCTGATTTGACCGCTTCATCAAGCCAGCTTTGCGCCAGCGTAAAAGGGTTCGTTCCGGCAAAAATGCCGCTGCGTTCCGGGGGGGGCTCCATCTTTTCTCCTGATCTCCAACCACGCCGCCAAGCGATGGATACACTGGATATTTCCTGTTAGCGCACCCAGAGCTGCAATGCGGAAGCCAGGATTCTAAATACCCTACATATAGAATTAGATAAATCGCAAAATGCAAAAATGCAACCACCATCTGCCGGGTGTTCCGGGTTTCCATTCTTGAATGGCTGCGCGCTTTAGCGTAAACCGGTGAAACCATAACAAAAGGTGTTCAAATGAACTCGGGACTGATGAGCGGAAAACGCGGCCTCATAATGGGCGTCGCCAATGATAAATCCATCGCATGGGGCATTGCCCGCATGTGCCATGAGCAAGGGGCCGAGCTGGCCTTCACCTATCAGGGAGATGCGCTGGGAAAGCGGGTGAAGCCCTTGGCCGAATCGGTTGGCTCCGAGCTGGTGCTGCCTTGTGATGTAACCGACGAAGCCTCGCTCGATGCCACTTTCGAAGCGATTGAGGCCAAATGGGGCAAGATTGACTTTCTGGTGCATGCCATTGGTTTTTCTGATAAATCAGAGCTTCGGGGCCGCTATGTAGATACCTCGGCCGCCAATTTCAGGATGACGATGGATATCTCTGTCTATTCCTTCACCGCCGTGGCGCAGAGGGCCGAAAAGATGATGCCCGATGGCGGCTCGATGCTGACCCTCACCTATTATGGCTCTGAGCGGGTGATGCCGCATTATAATGTCATGGGGGTGGCCAAGGCCGCGCTGGAGGCATCTGTGCGCTATATGGCGATGGATCTTGGCCCCAGGAATATCCGCGTAAATGCCCTTTCCGCTGGCCCGATCAAAACCCTCGCCGCCTCGGGAATCGGTGATTTCCGATACATCCTGAAATGGAACGAACTAAATTCGCCGCTGCGCAGGAATGTTACCACCGATGACGTGGGCAAAGCCGGCATGTATTTGCTGAGTGATCTTTCCAGCGGTGTGACCGGCGAAAACCACCATGTGGATTGCGGCTACCACGTTGTCGGCATGAAGGCCGAAGACGCCCCCGATATCGACGTAGTTACAGGACGGAAATAATGTCAGATCGCCTCCCCCACGAAAAAGGGTTCCATATCAGCTGGGATCAAATTCACCGCGATAGCCGCGCCCTTGCATGGCGGCTGGAAAAAATGGCCCCCGATGGCGGCAACTGGAAAGCCGTGGTGGCGATCACCCGTGGCGGCATGGCCCCGGCGATGATTATCGCCCGCGAGCTGGATATCCGCACGGTCGATACGATCAGCATCAAAAGCTATGATCATCAGGCCCAATCCGAGGCCGTGGTGCTGAAAGCGCCGGATGCGGAGATCATTGGCGATGGCGCG
Source organism: Paracoccaceae bacterium (assembly GCA_026982275.1). Taxonomy (GTDB): domain Bacteria; phylum Pseudomonadota; class Alphaproteobacteria; order Rhodobacterales; family Rhodobacteraceae; genus UBA3077. The sequence goes on from JALSHK010000456.1 coordinate 2,071, forward strand.
GGTATTTTGATCATCGATGATCTGGTGGATACCGGCAAAACCCTCGAAGTGGTTAAATCCCGCTATCCCGAGGCGCATATCGCCACGGTCTATGCCAAGCCGATGGGCCGCCCGATGGTGGATACCTTCATCACCGAGGTATCGCAGGATACATGGATCTTCTTCCCGTGGGATATGGCGCTGCAATATGTAGAGCCATATCGCGGCAACGACTAATGCGCCGGCGCAACGCCCTTTCGCCACAAACCATGGCCGCACAGGCCCTGCATATGCTGGATGGCGAAAACGGCGCGGTTGTGCCTGCCATGCACAGCGCCTCCACCTTCGCGCGCGATGAAAATTACGATCTGCAGGACGGGTTTGTCTATAGCCGCTATGGCTCCCCCACCACCAGCCAAGGCGAGCGCATCATTGCCGAGCTGGAAGGCGCGGCCTCATCCCTGCTGTTCAATTCCGGCATGTCGGCCACGGTGGCCTTGGTCGAGGCCCTGCCGATGGGCGCGCATGTGGTGGCGCAATCGATGATGTATCATGTGGGGCTGAACTGGCTTAATCGCCAAGCCGCGCGGGGGGTGATCGGCTTTGACAGCTTTGAGGCCGGCAATCTGGCCGCGCTGGAAGCCGCTATAAAACCGGAAAAAACCAAGCTGGTGTGGATCGAGACGCCCGCCAATGGTGATTGGTCCATCACCGATATCGCGGTGGCGGCGCGCCTCGCCCATGCAGCAGGGGCGATTCTTATGTGTGACAGCACCGCCGCCCCGCCCTGCACCACCCGGCCCCTCGCGCTGGGAGCGGATCTTTCTTTTCACTCCGCCACCAAATACCTGAATGGCCATTCGGACCTGACAGCGGGGGTGCTTTCCGCCAAAGACGGCCTGCCGATCTGGGAGGGAATTCTCGAGGTTCGCAGCTTTCAAGGCACGGTTTTGCCGGGGTTCGAGGCATGGCTGCTTATCCGCGGCCTGCGCACGCTTTTTATCCGCTATGCCCAAGCCAGTAAAAATGCGATGGAGCTGGCGCGGCATTTCGAAAGCCACCCCGCGATCGAGCGCGTGCTGTATCCCGGCCTGCCGAGCCATCCGGGGCATGTGGTAGCAAAGCAACAAATGACCGGCGGCTTTGGCGGCATGATGTCTTTGCTTCTGAAGGGCAAGGAGGGCCGAGCGCTCAAGGCCGCCAAGGCCTGCAATGTGTTTATTCCCGCCACCTCGCTTGGCGGTGTGGAAAGCCTGATCGAGCATCGCCATACGGTGGCCGGCCCTGATTATGGCATCCCCGAAAACCTGCTGCGGCTAAGCATCGGGATAGAGGCGGTGGATGATCTGATCGCGGATCTGGAGCAAGCTTTGGAGGCCGGCCATTGATCGAGCAATCCAGACGGGCGCAGGATTTTGTGCAAAACCCATATCCAACCTATGATAAAATGCGCAAAGAAGGGCCTTTATTCCACTGGAAAGACTACGGTTTTTTATTTTCAGCCGAGCATAAAACTGTAAATGTCATACTGCGCGACCGCCGGTTTGCTTCCGAGCTGCCCGAGGATCTTGCGCCAGCTGCGCCGGGGCATCTGCGCCAATTCTATGCGCTGGAGAGCCGCTCGATTCTAACCATCGAGCCGCCCTCCCACACCCGCATCCGCAGGCTGCTCACCCGCGCCTTTACCGCGCGGCGCATCAATGAAATGGCGCCGCAAGTGCGGGCACTCAGCCATGAGCTGGTTCGGCGTTTTCCAGATGAACCCTTTGATTTGATAGAAAACTTCGCAGAAATCATTCCCGTTACGGTGATCTGTCGCTTGCTGGGCGTGCCCGAGGATATGGCCGCGCAATTGCTGCGCTGGTCGCATGATATCGTGGCGATCTATCAGGCGCGCCGCGACCGCGCGCTGGAAGATCGCACCGAAGCGGCCACCATCGCCTTTATGGAATATATCCGCTCCCATGTGGCAACGCGGCGCAAAGCCCCGAAGGATGATCTGATATCCGAGCTGATACAGGCGCGGGACGAGGGTGAAAAACTAAGTGAAGACGAGCTTATAACTACCTGTATTTTACTACTGAATGCCGGACACGAAGCCACGGTGCATAGCATCGCCAATGGCTGTAAGCTGCTGCTGGAAAACGGCCATCGCTTTGGCGCGGATGAAAAGCAAAACCTGAAAATCATCGAGGAAACCCTGCGGCTGGACCCGCCCTTGCATGTATTCACCCGCTATGCGCTGGAGGATATCACGCTTGCGGGGCATGATTTCAAGCGCGGCGAGCAGGTCGGGCTATTGCTGGCGGCGGCCAATCGGGATCCGGCGGTTTTTGCCGATCCGGCGCGGTTTGATCCGTTGCGCAACAATGCGCCGCAGCTGGCCTTTGGCGCGGGGCTGCATTTTTGCATCGGCGCGCCGCTGGCGCGGATGGAGATGGTGAATTCCATGCCGGTCCTGTTTGAAGCCTGCCCTGATCTGAAGCTGGCAGACGCGCCGGTTTATGCCGATCGCTACCACTTTCACGGGCTGGAAAAACTGATGGTAAGCCGATGAATTCAAACGATATTATAAAGAATAGAGACATAGGCATCCAGCGGCTTCTGGAAATCATGCGCCGCCTGCGCGACCCCCAATCCGGCTGCCCTTGGGACATTGAGCAGGATTTCAAATCCATCGCCCCCTACACGATCGAGGAGGCCTACGAGGTGGCCGATGTGATTGAGCGCGAGGCATGGGACGAGCTGCCCGGCGAGCTGGGGGATCTGCTGCTCAACACCATATTCCATGCCCAGATGGCCGAAGATGCGGGGATGTTTGATTTTGATACCGTGGTGCAGGCGATTTCGGACAAGATGATCGCGCGGCATCCGCATGTGTTTGGCACGGATAGCCGCGAGAAATCCGCCGTGCAGCAGACCCGCGACTGGGAAGAGATCAAGGCCCGCGAGCGCGGCTCCCCCGCCTCGGCGCTGGACGGGATCGCGGGCAACCTTCCGGCCCTGACCCGCGCACTAAAGCTGCAAAACCGCGCCGCGCGCGTGGGGTTTGACTGGCCGGAAACCACGCAGGTGCTGGAGAAAATAAAGGAAGAAGCCGCAGAGCTGGTAGAGGCTAAAGCCGAGTTATCCCAATCCGAAGTGGAGGAGGAATTTGGTGATCTGCTATTCGTGATGGCCAATTTGGGGCGGCATCTGGGGGTACAGCCCGAGGAAGCCCTGCGCAAAGCCAACGCTAAATTCACCCGCAGATTCAGGGCAATAGAGGATAGGCTAAAAGCTATGGGCAAGACCCCTGCGCAGTCCGGACTGGAGGAAATGGATGCGCTCTGGGATCAGGTCAAAGCTACGGAAACGTGAAGTAAAACATTTTACTCAGGTATTGACTTGAGTATTTTACTAAGGTTAAGCAAGGGCGCGAAACAACTGGAGCCTACAGATGAAAAACATCATCCTCGCCACCCTTATGAGCGCTGCCGCCTTGTCTGCCAATGCACAAGAGGTCAATATCTATTCCGCACGCCAGCCCGAGCTGATCGACCCGATCCTAGCCGCCTTCACCGAACAAACCGGCATCGCAACCAATGTTGTGTTTCTCAAAAAAGGCCTGCTGGAGCGGCTGCGCGCCGAAGGGCGGCGCTCTCCGGCGGATGTGATACTGGGCACGGATATTGCCAATCTCGATGCCGTGGTGCAAGCGGGGCTGACCCGGCCTGTATCTTCTGAGATTATCAACCGGAATATTCCGGCAGCTTACCGCGATGCCGATGGGCAATGGTTTGGTCTCACCTCCCGCGCGCGCATATTTTATATTTCCAGCGACCGGGTAGCGGCTGGAGAAATCACCAGCTACGAGCAACTCGCTGATCCGCAATGGCAGGGCCGGATCTGCACCCGCTCTGGCACCCATGATTATAATATCGCGCTGACGGCGGCCTATCTTCTTCAGCATGGCGAAGCCGATACCGAAGCGTGGCTGAGCGGCATCAAGGCCAATCTGGCCCGCCGGCCTCAAGGCAATGATCGCGCACAGGTAAAGGCTATCTGGGCCGGCGAGTGCGATATCGCCATAGGAAACACCTATTATATGGGTAAAATGCTGGCCGATCCCGAACAGGCCGAATGGGCCAATGCCGTTACGCTGGTATTCCCGACCCTGAACGGGATCGGCACCCATATCAATATATCCGGCATGGCGATGAGCAAATCAGCGCCGAACCCGGAAAACGCGCTTTTGCTGATGGAATTTCTTGTAAGCGATACAGCGCAATCGCTTTATGCCGAGGCGAATTACGAATATCCGCTAAACCCCGAAATTCCTCCGAGCGCATTGGTGGCAAGCTGGGGAGATTTCACTCCGGACCCGACTCCGCTATCGGATATCGCAAAACTTCGTGGCGCGGCCCTGCGCCTGATGGAGCGGGTGGATTTTGACGGCTAAGCCCGGCTGCAGGCCACAAGCCCCGCGCGCACAGCCTTGATGCGCGGGGTTTATGGCGATTACCCGCGAGGTGCCTCGGGGAGACCCGGCCCGGGGCTTAACTCAATCCGGCAAGAAACATTTTGTGCCGGATTGATAAAATTCTCTTTTGCCTCTTGTCTGCCATGCTTTATAAAGCGGGCCAGGGAGAGATCATTGGACAAGAGCATTCTAGATCGTTGCGAAGCCAACGGCCTGCGCATGACCGAGCAGCGGCGGATCATTGCGCGGGTGCTCGAGGGCTGGTTTGATCATCCCGATGTGGAGGAAATCTACAAGCGCGCCGCCGAGGTGGATTCCAATATCAGCCTCGCTACGGTTTACCGTACGGTTAAGCTGTTCGAAGAAACCAGCATTCTTGAGCGCCACGAATTTGGCGATGGCCGCGCACGCTACGAAGATGCTGATCGGGAGCATCACGATCATTTATTTGACATCCAGACGGGGGAAGTTATTGAGTTCTGCGATCCGGAGATTGAAGCGCTGCAAGAGCGAATCGCAAAAAAGCTCGGTTATGAGCTGCGCGGCCACAAGCTGGAGCTTTACGGGGTGCCTTTGAAAAAATAATCGAGCCTCGCAGGGGCGGGAGCGTAGATGAAAAAATCCGATAATCTGGTGGGTATCCTGTTTATGCTCGGGGCGATGGCGATGTTTGCCGTCGAGGATGCATTTATCAAAAAGCTGGCCACGGGCATGGGCACGGGGCAAATATTGCTGATCATTGGTCTGGGAGGCTTTGCGATATTTGCGCTGATTGCCAAGCGGCAAGGGGCGCAGGTATTTAGCCGTGATCTGTGGATCAAGCCGGTATTGCTGCGCAATTTTGGCGAGATCATGGGCACCTCGGGCTATGTGCTGGCGGTGGTGCTGACGCCGCTTTCCTCGGCCTCGGCCATATTGCAAGCCACGCCGCTGGCTGTGGCGCTGGGGGCGGCGCTATTCCTTGGCCACGCAGTAGGCTGGCGGCGCTGGCTGGCAATCATTATCGGCTTTATCGGGGTTTTGATCGTGATCCGGCCCGGGCTGGACGGCTTTCAGCCCGCATCTCTTTTTGCGGTGCAAGGGGTGATCGGACTATCCATTCGGGATTTGGCCACACGGGCGATGCCAGCGCGGATTTCCTCGATGGTGCTGTCCGCGTACGGCTTTGGCGTGGTTATTCCGGCGGGGCTGGTGATGATGATATTTGAGGGGCCGCCGGTGGTGCCCGATGCTGTCCAGTCCGCCTATATCGTCGCGGCGCTTATTGTCGGGCCGGTGGGCTATTATATGATTGTGGCAGCGATGCGGGTGGGCGAGGTGGCCGTGGTCACGCCCTATCGCTATGTGCGGCTGGTATTTGCGATGCTGATCGGTGTGCTGGCCTTTGGCGAGGTGGTTGATTTTTACACCCTGCTCGGCGCGGCTATTATCATCGGCTCGGGGCTGTTTACGATCTATCGCGAAAGGCACGCCAGAAAAGCCCTTTAATCCTTGGGCATATGGGTATAAACAGCGGCCAACAATACCCAAAGCAGCCTGAGGACAGACCCATGAGCGCCATTGTTGACATCATCGCCCGCGAAATTCTGGATAGCCGGGGCAACCCGACAATCGAGGTGGATGTCTATCTCGAAGATGGCGCGCGGGGCCGCGCGGCAGTGCCGTCGGGCGCTTCCACCGGTGCGCATGAAGCGGTAGAGCTGCGCGATGGCGATATGGGCCGCTATGGCGGCAAGGGTGTGCTGAAAGCCGTGGATGCGGTGAATGGCGAGATCGCCGAAGAGCTGATCGGCGTGGACAGCACCGACCAGATCGGCATTGACCAGCTTTTGTGCGATATGGACGGCACACCGAATAAATCCCGCCTCGGGGCCAATGCCATTCTGGGGGTTTCCCTGGCCGTGGCCAAGGCTGCCGCCGAGCATCTGGGCATGCCGCTATATCGCTATATCGGCGGCACCGGCGCGCGCACCCTGCCCGTTCCGATGATGAATATCATCAATGGCGGCGAGCATGCGGATAACCCGATCGACATTCAGGAATTCATGATCATGCCCGTGGGCGCCGATAGCCTTGCAGACGCGGTGCGCATCGGGGCCGAGATATTCCACAGCCTGAAAAAAGAGCTTTCAAATGCGGGCCTGAATACCGGCATCGGCGATGAAGGCGGCTTTGCGCCCGATCTTTCCAGCACCGTTGAAGCGCTGGATATCATCATGACCTCGATCAAAAAGGCGGGCTATGCGCCGGGCGAAGATGTGTTCCTCGCCATGGATTGCGCTGCGTCGGAATATTATAAAGACGGCGTTTATGATATGAAAGGCGAGGGCAAAAAGCTGACTTCCGCCGAAAATGCCGATTATATCGCGGGCTTGGTGGATAGCTATCCGATCATCTCGGTCGAGGATGCGATGGACGAGGATGACTGGGAAGGCTGGAAGCTTTTGACCGAAAAAATAGGCAATCGCTGCCAGCTTGTGGGCGATGATCTGTTTGTCACCAATACCGGGCGCCTCGCACGGGGCATCAAGGATGGCATTGCCAATTCGATCCTGATCAAGGTCAACCAGATCGGCACCCTGACCGAAACGCTGGACGCGGTGGATATGGCGCATCGTGCGCGGATGACGGCGGTGATGTCCCATCGCTCGGGCGAAACCGAAGACACCACCATCGCCGATCTTGCCGTGGCCACCAATTGCGGCCAGATCAAAACCGGCTCGCTATCGCGCTCGGACCGGCTGGCGAAATACAACCAGCTGATCCGCATTGAAGAAGAGCTGGGCGAAACCGCGATCTATGCCGGACGCTCGGTTCTGCGCTAGGCTGGCATAACTTCAAGGAAAGCCTGTATCAGCATGGTTTTCCTTAAATATCTGCACTACCCGCCCCGGTAATTCGGGCTTTCGCGGGTGATTTGCACATCATGCACATGGCTTTCG
>JALSHK010000457.1 GCA_026982275.1 Paracoccaceae bacterium
CGTCAGCATGCCCGGCATCGCCAACGGCAAAACGTGGTGAAAGGTGGTTTGCACCTTCGTGGCTCCCATGCCCAGTGCGGCCTCGCGAATGCTGGGCGGCACCGAGCGCAGCGCGGCGCGCGAGGCGATGATGATGGTGGGCAGGGTCATAAGCGCCAGCACCATACCGCCCACAAGCGGCGAGGAACGCGGCAAGCCAAACACATTGAGGAAAACCGCCATGCCAAGCAGGCCAAACACAATCGAGGGCACCGCCGCCAGATTATTGATATTGACCTCGATAAAATCCGACCAGCGGGATTTTTTGGAAAATTCTTCCAGCGAGAGCGCCGCCATGATTCCGAGCGGAAAGGAAAGCACAAAACACACGATCAGCGATAATATAGAGCCAACCAGCGCGCTGAAGATCCCCGCCAGCTCCGGCTCGCGGCTATCGCCCGAGGTGAAAAACGCCGCGTTGAACACCGAGCGCATCTGCCCCGCATCCTCCAGCGCCCGCACCCAGCCAAGGGTGTTGTCTTTCAGCCGCCGCTGGCTTTCCGGCAGGCTGGCATCAATCGCGCCTTTTTCATACATGTCTATGTCGTCCGAGGCGGTGAACCACAGTGGCACGACCTGCCCGAGCAGGGCCGGATCTTCCTCGATCCGGCGCTCCAGCTCATAGCCTGAATCAGAGCTGAGCATCTTGAGCAGCGCGCGTTTATCCGCCCTGGCAGTGACCTCCGGGAAGGTATCAAACAATGCATTGCGCACGGTTTTCTTGAAATTCACATCCTCGATCGTGGTGGCGCTGCCCAGATCTACCGTCAGCTGGATCTCGGTGCGGCTGAGCGCACCTTTTCCAAGGCTGGTGATGGAAACCAGCATGATCGCCAGAAAGCCGATCGAAAACAGGATCGCCAGCCGGCCAAGCCAGCGAAAGCGCCATTCCGCGCGGTGGCGTGTGCGCAAATGGCCATCGGCATTGGTAAATAGATCAGTCATATTGTTCCCGATACTTGTTAACGATCCGCATAGCGATCATGTTGAGCATAAGCGTGGTGGCAAAAAGCAGCAGCCCTAGGGCAAAGGCGGAAAGCGTTTTGGCGCTGTCAAACTCCTGATCTCCCGTCAGCAAGGCCACGATTTGCGCGGTGACGGTGGTGACGGCTTCCAGCGGATTGGCGGTAAGATTCGCCGCCAGCCCTGCGGCCATAACCACAATCATGGTTTCGCCAATCGCCGCCGAAGCCGCCAGCAAGAAACTACCCGCAATGCCCGGAATCGCGGCGGGCACAATTACCCGCTTGATGGTTTCGGCCTGCGTTGCCCCCATCCCCAATGATGCCTCGCGCAAGGAATTCGGCACCGCGTTCAGCACGTCATCCGACAGCGAGGAGATCAGCGGAATAATCATCACCCCCATCACCAGCCCCGCCGCCAAGGCGCTTTCAGACGCCACCTCCAGCCCGAGCGAACCGCCCGTCATGCGGATGAAGGGTGCCACCACAAGGGCGGCAAAAAACCCGTAGACCACGCTCGGAATGCCCGCCAGCATTTCCAGCAGCGGCTTGACCCATGCCCGCAGACGCGGGCTGGCATATTCGGCCAGATAAATCGCCGAAATCAGCCCGATGGGCGCGGCGACAATCATGGCAATGGCGCTGATAAGCAAGGTGCCGGCAATCAGCGGCACCGCGCCGAAGCTGCCCGAGGAGCCAACCTGATCGGCGCGAATTGCGGTTTGCGGCGACCAGTCCAGGCCAAACAAAAACTCCCGCACCGGGACTCTCTGGAAAAACTGCCATGCTTCAAACACCATGGAAAAAACGATTCCAAGGGTAACAAAAATAGCCAAAACCGACGCTAAAAGCAGCGCCATTTTCAGCAACTGCTCCAGCGGGCGTTTGCGCCCCGTAAAGGAAATTTCACTTTGTGTCATCCCGGCTCCTCTAAAACGTATGAAAGGCAGGCCCCGATCAGGGACCTGCCGCTATTGGCATTAAGCGGGATTAATCCAACGAGAGCGGCGTGAGATTGGCCGCATCATCGGCAAACTGCGCCATTTCATCCTCGCCCATCGGGATCAGGCCTTTTTCGCCCAGATAACCATATTCGCCCCATGTATCTTCACTGGTGAACTCGGCGAGGAATTCCTCTATGCCCGGAACTTGCCCCACATGCGCATTTTTCACATAAAAGAACAACGAGCGGGAGACCGGATACTCACCCGTAGAGATGGCCTCAAATTCCGGCGCGACACCGTTGATCATGGAGCCTTGCACAAGGTCGGAATTCTGCTCCAGGAAACTGTAGCCGAAAATGCCGAGCGCGTCGGGGTTTGCCGCCAGCTTTTGCACGATCAGGTTGTCGTTTTCGCCCGCCTCGACATAGGCCCCGTCTTCGCGCAGCGTGTGACACAGCGCCTTATAGGCCGATTTGTCTTCTTTTTTCAGCGCCGCAATCCAGTCAAAGGTTTTGCAACCGCCCTCCATGGCCAGCTCGGAAAACGCATCCCGCGTGCCGGAGGTTGGCGGCGGGCCCATTACTTCGATTTTGATCGCAGGCAGGGCGGGATTCACCTCGGCCCATGTGGTATAAGGGTTTGGCATGGTGCCGCCATTGCCATCGGGCACATTGGCGGCCAACGCCAGAAATATATCCCGCAGGCTCAGATCGAACGGTTGCGCTTCAATCGAATTGGCCAGAACAATACCGTCATAGCCGATTTTCACTTCGGTAATTTCGGTCACGCCGTTTTCGGCACAGGTCGCCACTTCCGAGGCCTTGATGCGGCGCGAGGCATTGGTGATATCCGGGGTATCACTGCCCACGCCAGCGCAAAACAGGCGCAAGCCGCCGCCCGAGCCGGTGCTTTCTACCACGGGGGTGGCAAAATCCGTGGCCTTGCCAAAATGCTCGGCTACGGTGGTGGAAAACGGAAATACGGTGGAAGAGCCGACGATCGAGATACGCTCTTGTGCTAGGGCGCTGCCGGCGGTGAGTGCCATGATGGCAATTGTGGTCAATGTCCTGGTCATTGCTGGTTTCTTTCCTGTAAAAGCCTGTGCCCAACGGGGCGACGAGCGCTTTTTAGTGGCGTTTTGCGAAGGCTTTACGTCAGTCATGCAACAATTTTATGACAATCGCTGCGCCGGCCCGAATTTGCGGCTTTTTCGGGAGAGTTGATCTGCATCAATGTCGAGCTGACGAATCAATCCTATACGAAACCTGCGAAGCCAAGATCGTTAGGTTTTGACTTTTGAAGTGGGGCCCTTGCCTCACCTCACTCCCCTCGCGCCTCGCAGGCGCAAACTTTGGCCTGGTCACTCCTGTGTGATCAGGCTTTTTCTTGGATGCGTCAATGTGGTAAGTTTTTATTGATCGAGATCAAGGATACTGCGCTGGCAACAGCGCTATGCCCGTGCAAAGCGTGGTCCTTCCGGGCCATATCAGGTATCTGGAGTTCATAAGGTGAATGATGAATCAAAGGTTGAGGAAAGCCTTTATGTAGCGCGCGAGCCAATATTTCCTCGTCGGGTTTCCGGCACCTTCCGCAATCTGAAGTGGTGGTTGATGGGGCTGACCCTTGGCATCTATTATCTATTGCCATGGCTGCGCTGGGATCGCGGGCCGAATCTGCCCGATCAGGCGGTGTTGCTGGATATGGGCGCGCGGCGGTTTTTCTTTTTCTGGATCGAAATCTGGCCGCACGAGTTTTATTTTATTGCCGGATTGCTGATCATGGCGGGGCTGGGCCTGTTTTTATTCACCTCGGCGCTGGGCCGGGTCTGGTGTGGCTATGCCTGTCCGCAGACGGTCTGGACCGATCTGTTTATTCTGGTCGAGCGCTGGGTGGAGGGCGACCGCAACGCCCGCATCCGCCTGCTGAAAGCCAAGTGGGATTTTCGCAAATGGCGGCTGCGCCTTACCAAATGGGCGCTATGGCTGCTGATCGGGCTGGCTACGGGCGGCGCATGGGTGTTTTATTTCGCCGACGCCCCCACTCTGGCCAGGGATCTGGTTACGGGGGATGCCCATTTTATCGCTTACGGGTTTATCATTTCGCTCACCGCCACCACTTTTGTTTTCGGTGGGTTTATGCGTGAGCAGATATGCATTTATATGTGCCCGTGGCCGCGTATCCAGGCGGCAATGATGGATGAAGAAACCCTGGTGGTGGGCTATCGCCACTGGCGAGGAGAGCCGCGCGGCAAAGGCAAAAAGCGTGAAGGCGAGGCCCCGCTGGGCGATTGCATTGACTGCATGGCCTGTGTGAATGTTTGTCCGGCCGGAATCGACATCCGCGACGGGCAGCAACTGGAATGCATAACATGTGCGCTTTGTATCGATGCCTGTGATGATGTGATGACCAAGATCGGCAAGCCGCGCGGGCTGATCGATTATCTGGCGGTTTCCGATATGGAGCACGAAAAATCCGGAGGCTCGCCACGCCCCATCTGGAGGCATGTGTTCCGGATGCGCACCATGGTATATACCGTGCTATGGATGGCGGTCGGGATCGGGCTGGTTGTGTCTTTGGTTATGCGTTCCGAGATCGGGCTATCGGTTTCTCCGGTTCGCAACCCTACTTTTATTCTGATGTCCGATGGCTCTGTTCGCAATACCTATGATATCCGGATCCGGAACATGAAAGCGATTGATCTGGTTTTCGAGGTTTCTGCCGATGCGCCCGAGGCGCTGGAGGTGCGGCTGGAGGGCGAAGAGGGGGCGGAGGTATTTGCGAAAGCCGATGAATCCACCAAGGCGCGCCTGTATCTGACAGCCCCTGCCGATAGTGATATAGCCGCAACAGACTCTACAATCGTGCGGATCTGGATTAAGAATGAAGAAACCGGATCCAGCACCTATACCGACACCGTCTTTAATGGAAGGACCGACACCCATGACTGAAATCACACCTAAAGCCTTTACGGGGCGCAAGATGCTGGCGGTTATGCTGTCGTTTTTTGGCGTAATCATTACAGTGAATATGTATATGGCCTATTCCGCCGTCAGCACATTTCCGGGGCTGGAGGTGAAAAACTCCTATCTGGCATCACAGGAATTCAACCAGCGTGCCGAGGCGCAGCGGGCGCTGGGCTGGGAGGCCAGCATTTCGCAAGACGGCAATGCTGTGGTTTTGCAATTGCTGGATAAAGACGGAAATACGGTGATTCCGGAGTCCATGGTCGCTAAAATCGGCCGCCCTACCTATGCCGGAGAGGATATAGACCTGACATTCCAGTTGGTGGATAATGAATACCGTGCCGATGCGGCGCTGGCCGATGGCCCGTGGAGGTTCTTTCTGGATGCGGTGGCGCAAGACGGCACCCGATACAAAAAACGCCTGCACCTGAGCGTGGGCACCCCCGTAGGCCCGCTTGCCGGTGAGCCGTCTGAATGAGCCGGGAATCTGCGGGAATGGCAGCTTGCCCGGCCTGTGTCGCTGTTTCCGGCAGCAGCCCGCCGGCACCGAAGCTTGATCTGGCAGACGGGCCGATGCGGCGGGTGGAGCTGTCCATTCCCACCGTGCATTGCGCAGCCTGTATTTCGGCGGTGGAGCGATCGATCGGCCTGCGCCCCGATGTTTTCGGTGTGCGGGTTAATCTGACCCGGAAGCGGGTATCGATTACGGCCGCCGATCTGCCCGATATCGAAGATGCCATGATCGAGGCTCTGGAGGCGCTTGGCTATCCGGCGCGGCCGCTGGATAGCGCCGTGCTGGCCAAAAGCAGTTCGGAAAAAGCGGGCCGTGATTTGCTGGCGCGCCTTGGCGTGGCCGGATTTGCCATGATGAATGTCATGCTGCTGTCGATCTCGGTCTGGGCGGGGGCCGATGGCTATACCCGTGATATGATGCATTGGATATCGGCGGCGATTGCGCTGCCTGCAGTAGCGTTCTCCGGCTATCCGTTTTATAAATCCGCATGGGGGGCGCTGCGTCGCGGGCGGCTGAATATGGATGTTCCGATCTCGCTGGCGCTGGTGCTGGCCTCCGGCATTTCGGTTTACGAAACTTCCCAAGGCGGCGAGCACGCCTATTTTGATGCCGCGCTTTCGCTGACCTTCTTTCTGCTCATTGGCCGCTATCTGGATTTCCGAACCCGCGCCACTGCGCGCTCGGCGGCTTCGGAGCTGGCGGCGCTGGAGGTGCAAAAGGCCCGCCGGATCACCGATGATGGTGAGGAAACCGTGCCGCTGGATGCGCTGCGCGAGGGCGATATTCTGGCCGTCGCCCCGGGCGAACGCCTGGCTGCGGATGGCGTGGTGGTATGGGGCGATAGCGAGCTGGACCCCTCGATGCTGACCGGCGAAACCCTGCCCCAGGCTGTGGGTGCGGGCGCAATGGTGCGCGCCGGCATGCTCAATATCTCCGGCCCGATTAAAATCCGCGCCGAGGGGCTGGGCGAGGAAACCCTGCTCAAGCAGATCACACGACTGGTGGAAACCGCCGAAACCAGCCGCAATAAATATACCTCTCTGGCTGAAAAAGCCGCCAAGATCTATGCGCCGCTGGTGCATCTTCTGGCACTGGTGGCTTTTCTTGGCTGGGGCTTTGCCACTGGCGATTGGCGATTTGCGGTCAATGTCGCTGCGGCGGTGTTGATCATCACGTGCCCCTGCGCGCTCGGACTGGCGGTGCCGGCGGTGCTGGCGGCGGCCTCGGGGCGGCTCTTTGCGCAAGGGGTGCTGCTGAAAGACGGCGTATCGCTGGAAAGGCTGGCCGAGATCGATACCGTGGTATTTGACAAAACCGGCACCCTGACCACCGGACATCCGGTGCTGATGAATGCCGATGGTTTGTCCGGGCCGGATCGCAAGCTGGCGGCGGCATTGGCACGGCATTCGGCGCACCCGCTTTCCAAAGCCATCGCACGAGCGTTTCCCGGCGATCTGGAGCTGGAGGATGTGAAAGAGCATCCGGGTTTTGGCACTTCTGCCACGCTCGACGGTATCGAAATCCGCCTTGGTCGTGCCGATTGGTGCGGGGCCGAAGCTGGCGATCAAACCGCTGTGTGGCTCAAGGCGGGGGACGCCGCTCCGGTCGCGTTTTATTTTCAGGATCAGCTTCGCGAGAGCGCCGCCGAGGCCGTGGCGGCGCTGAAAGCCGCTGGCCTGGAGGTGAAACTTCTATCGGGCGATGTGCCGGCGGCCGCAGAGGCGATGGCCAGGGCGGCGGGCATTTCGGACTGGACAGCACAGGCATCTCCGGCAGAAAAAGTTGATGCGCTTTCGGCGCTGGCCAAGGCGGGGCACAAGGTGCTGATGGTGGGCGACGGGCTGAATGATGCGGCGGCGCTTGCCGCAGCCCATGTCTCGATGTCGCCGGCTTCGGCGGTGGATGCCAGCCGGTCGTCGGCCGATATGATCATCATCAATAATGATCTGATGCAGGTCGCGAAAAGCCATAAAATCGCCGTCGCTTCCAGGCGTCGCATTCTGGAAAACTTCACCGTAGCAGCGGTTTATAATATGATTTCGGTGCCACTGGCACTGGCCGGTATCGCTACCCCGCTGCATGCGGCGCTGGCCATGTCGACCAGCTCGATTGTGGTATCGCTGAACTCCATGCGGATCGGACGAATGAAATGAACATATTGGCTATTCTGATTCCGGTATCGCTCGTTCTGGGCGGGATCGGGCTATATGCGTTTTTCTGGTCGATCAAAAACAGCCAGTATGATGATCCAAAGGGCAATGCCGAGCGGATATTGTCGGACCGCTATGATGATAGCCCCGAAGGGGATTGAGCCTTAGCTGCCCCGAAGGGGGTTAAGCGCTTACGTTACTGCCCCGCGCGCCTGAAAGCGCGGGGCTTCCCATGTCTTGTTTTCCATAATATCTTGCAATATCTCCACTGCGTTCACCACATCCATATGGCTGAGATAAAGCGGCGAAAAGCCAAAGCGCAGCACGTTCGGCATCCGGAAATCCCCCACCACGCCGCGCTCGATCAGGGCCTGCACAATCGGATAGGCCTGCGGGTGTGAAAACGAAACCTGAGAGCCGCGAAGCGCTGCATCCTTGGGCGAAACCAGCTTCAGCGCCGGAATTTGCGCCTCGACCCGCTCGATAAACAGCGCGGTCAGCGATTGGCTCTTGGCGCGAACCAAAGCCATATCCAGCCCAGAAATAATATCCAGACCCGCCTCCAATGCGCGAAAAGACAGGATCGGCTGGGTGCCGCACAGGAATTTTCGAATGCCCGCATCGGGGGCATATCCGGTATCAAAATCAAAGGGTTTTGCATGGCCCCACCAGCCGGAAAGCGGCTGCGAGATATGGGGCAAATGCTTTGCTGCGCAAAAGACAAATGCCGGCGCGCCCGGCCCGCCATTGAGGTATTTATAGGTGCAGCCAATGGCCAGATCCGCACCGTGCAGATTAAGCTCCACCGGCAGAATCCCCGCGCTATGGCACAGGTCCCAGATCACCACCGCGCCCATTTCATGCGCCCGCGCGGTGATCCCCGCCACATCCGCCAGCTTTCCACTGCGATAATCCACATGGTTAACCAGCACCACTGCGATATCTTCGGTAATAGCCCCCGCCAGATCTTCCACCAGGCGCATTTCCAGCTCAGGCCGCGCCGCCAGCGCCCCCTCGATCATATATAAATCGGTGGGAAAGCTGCTTTTTTCGGCCAAAATCACCGTGCGATCGGGCCGCAGGCTCAGCGCCGCAAACAAGGCCTTATAAAGGTTGATCGAGGTCGAATCACAAATCACCACCTCGCCCGCATCCGCGCCGATCACCGGCGCCAGCAAATCGCCATAGCGGGTGGGCAGGTCAAACCACCCCGCCTTGTTCCAGCTGGTAATCAGATCGCTGGCCCATTCCTGCTGCGTGGCCTCGCTCACGATGCCCAAGGCCGCCCTGGGCATGGCCCCCAGCGAATTGCCGTCAAAATAGATCATGCCTTCGGGCAGAAAAAACGCCTCGCGCAGATGGGCGAGCGGGTCGGATTTGTCCAGATCTACGGCTTTTTGCATTTTGACTCCTGATTGTGAAACGATGCGACTATGCGCAGCCAGACCCTGCTGGACTTTTGCCCGCTTTCCGGCTTATGCACACCTATGGTATCGGAACTAACATCACACCCCAAGGCGCGCAAGACGCGGGCCTTTGATCTGTGGTCAGCGGGCAGCATCGTGATTGCGCTGCTGATCCTGATGCCGCTGGTGGCGGTGCTGTATATCGCCTTTTTCCCGACCGAAAATATCTGGGCGCATCTGGTTTCCACCACCCTGCCGCGCTATCTGAAAAACTCGCTGCTGCTGATGGTTATGGTCGGGATCGGCACGGGGCTGATCGGCACGGGGGCAGCATGGCTGGTGGTGATGAAGCGCTTTCCGATGCGCGGCTTGCTGCAATGGCTTTTGCTGATGCCCATGGCCTTGCCCGCCTATATCAGCGCCTAT
>JALSHK010000458.1 GCA_026982275.1 Paracoccaceae bacterium
TGCGCAAGAGGATCATCCGCCAGACCCGCGAGGCGATCGAGACTTATAGCATGGTGGAGCGCGGCGCGCGCTGGATGGTGTGCCTTTCGGGCGGCAAGGACAGCTATACCCTGCTGGCGGCGCTGGTGGAGCTGAAATGGCGCGGACTATTGCCGGTGGAGCTGCTGGCGGTAAACCTTGATCAGGGCCAGCCCGGCTTTCCGGCCACAGTATTACCGGCGTTTCTTGAGAAAATGGGGGTGGAGCACCGGATCGAATATCAGGATACCTATTCGGTCGTGATGGATAAGGTCCCCGAGGGGAAAACCCTTTGCGCGCTTTGCTCGCGCTTGCGGCGCGGCAATCTTTATCGCATCGCGCGAGAGGAAGGCTGCTCGGCGGTGGTGCTGGGGCATCATCGTGACGACGCGCTCGAGACCTTTTTCATGAACCTTTTTCATGGCGGCAAGCTGGCGGCGATGCCGGGAAAGCTGCTGAATGATCAGGGCGATCTTTTCGTGCTGCGCCCGCTGATCAATGTGGCCGAGGCCGATTGCGAAAAATTCGCCACCGCGATGGATTATCCGATTATTCCCTGCGATCTTTGCGGCTCGCAGGATGGCTTGCAGCGCCAGCAGATCAAGCGCCTGCTGGATGGCTGGGAGCAAAATTCCCCCGGGCGGCGCAATGTGATTTTCAAGGCCCTGACCAACGGCAACCCCGGCCATTTGCTCGATCCCGATATGTTTGACTTCAAATCCCTGCAACGAATCGCCCCGACAGCGCCTGACAGCCCCAAAAACCCTTGACCTTTTGCGCCGCAGGCTGTTGAACCCAAGCTGACGAATTCTTGACCGCCAAGCGGAGTGTTTCCTATGGAAGACCAAAATAAAAATATGATTCTGGCCATTGTGTTGAGCATGGCGGTGATTTTCGGCTGGACGATATTTTTTCCACAAGAGCCGGTGCCGGTAGAGCCGGGAACGGATCTGGCCGCCCTGCCCGAAGGTTCCGTGCCCCCGATCGGGGCCGAGGCCGGAACCACCCCGCCCGCTATTGCCGGCTCGCCGGCGGTGGCACCCGCTGTTCAGGAGCAAGCTGCCGAAGCCGCGCGGATCGATATTCGCACCCCCGAGCTTTCCGGCTCGATCTCATTGCTGGGGGGGCGGATCGATGATCTGCACCTCACGGAATACAACGTAAACCTGGGCGATGATTCCGAGAAGGTGACCTTGCTATCGCCCACCGACACCGCCAAGCCCTATTATGTGGTTTGGGGCTGGGCCGGCACCGCGGCGGGCGACGGGGGCGGCACCCCGAATGCATCCACCGTCTGGAGCCTGGAAAGCGGCAGTGTTTTGACCGATACCACGCCGGTTACGCTGAAATGGGATAACGGGTCCGGTCTGATTTTCCGCCGCACGATCTCGGTGGATGAAGAATATATGTTCGATATCGAACAAAGCGTGGAAAACACCACCGGTAGCTCGGTCCGCCTTGCGCCTTACGGCATTATTGCCCGCAATGGCGAGCCGGAAACGCAAGGATTTTATCTGCTGCACGAAGGGGTGGTTCGCGCCTCGGATGGCGAGCTGGAAGAGATAAAATACAAGGACATGCCCGATTTTGCCGTCATCCCCGGCGATGGCGCGGTGGATATCATCGAGGTGCAGAAAAATGGCTGGATCGGCTTTACCGACAAATACTGGATGACGACCCTGATCCCCGCCCCCGGCACGGGCTTTAATTCCGTAGCCAAATATACCGCGGCCACCGACACCTACCAGACCGATATGCGCTTTGCCGCCATGGATGTGCCTGCCGGCCAAAGCGCAGTGATGAATACCTCGCTTTTTGCCGGTGCCAAAGTGGTGGAAACCATCAAAGGCTATGAAGCGGATCGCGGAATCGAGAATTTTATCGACTCCATCGACTGGGGCTGGTTCTATTTCATTACCAAGCCGATGCAAGGGCTGCTGGCATGGGTTCACAGCATCGTTGGCAATATGGGTTTTGCCATTATCGGCCTGACGCTGATCGTAAAGATTCTGCTGTTTCCGCTGGCCTATAAATCGGCGGTTTCGATGGCAAAGATGAAAAAGCTGCAGCCGGAAATGGTCAAGCTGAAGGAGCGTTTTGGTGATGACAAGCAAGCGCTGCAAAAAGAAACCATGGCGTTTTACAAGAAAGAGGGGGTTAATCCTGCGGCGGGCTGCTTGCCGATCCTGATCCAGATCCCGATCTTCTTTGCCCTCTATAAGGTGTTGTTTGTGGCCATTGAAATGCGGCATGCGCCGTTTATCTGGTGGATTCAGGATCTCTCCGCCCCCGATCCCTCTAGTTGGCTCAATCTGTTTGGCTTGTTGCCCTATGATGTTTCATGGGCGCCGCAGCTGCTTTCGATCGGGTTGTTCCCTGTCCTGATGGGGATCACCATGTGGATGCAGCAAAAGCTCAATCCCGCCCCCACCGAGAAAACCCAGGCGATGATTCTGGCGTGGATGCCCTGGGTGTTCATGTTCATGCTTGGCGGCTTTGCTTCGGGGCTGGTGATCTACTGGGTGGCCAACAACACGCTCACCTTCCTGCAGCAATATTTCATCATGCGCAGCCAAGGGGTGAAGCCCGATGTGTTTGGCAATATCATTTCCGGCTTCAAAAAGAAAAACTCTGAATAGGCCGTGCCCTCGATCGCCCATATTTCGTGCCACCCCATAAAGGGGGTGGGGCGCATGGCGCTACAGTCTATCCGGCTGGAAGCCGGAAAAACCATGCACGGCGACCGCAAATGGGCGGTCACGCATGCGGCCAGCAGATTTGATCCAGAGGCCCCGGAATGGATAGCCTGCAACAATTTCATCCGAGGAGCCAAAGCGCCTGCCCTTCAGGCAATTTCGATCAGCCAGTATGTGATTGGCAGCGACATGTTGCTAAAGCATCCGGCTCATCCGGCCTTTCGCTTCAACCCTGAAAACAAGGCCGAGCATAAAGGCTTTATTGAGTGGCTGGCGCAATTTGTGCCACAAAACCGCGCCCGGCCTGCGGCGCTGGTGGCCGCGCCGGATCGCGGCATGACAGACAGCCCCTTTCCTTCGATCTCGATCCTCAATCTGGCCTCGCTGGCAGAGCTTTCGGCCAAGGCGGGCCGCGTGATGGACCCTGCGCGCTTTCGCGGCAATATCTGGCTCGACGGGCTGGACGCATGGGAGGAATTCAGCTGGATCGGAAAGACCCTGCGCCTTGGCAGGGCCGAGGTGATCATCCGCGAGCGCATTACCCGCTGCGTGGCCACCCATGCGGACCCTTTGACGGGCCAAGCAGATGTGGATACGCTGGGCCTGCTGGAAGCCGGCTGGGACCATAAGGATTTCGGCGTTTACGGCGAGGTGGTGAAATCCGGTATGGCCGAATGTGATGATGGAGCGCATATATTATGAACCTACCCTACCCCTTGGCGGCTACCCCCGAACCGTTGGCGCTGGAGCGCGGGCGCAAGCTATTCGCCGGCAATACCGACTTTCTGAAGGGCGTGGTGGCGATGGATGGCATGCCGCCCGCCGACCGGATAGAGGTATGCTTTGCCGGGCGCTCCAATGTCGGGAAATCCAGCCTGATCAACGCCATTACCGGCCGCAAGGCCCTGGCGCGGACCTCCAACACCCCGGGGCGCACGCAAGAGATCAACTATTTCACCCTGCTGGATAGCCATTATCTGGTGGATCTGCCGGGATATGGCTATGCCAATGCGCCCTTGCCGGTGGTGGAGAAATGGCAGCGCCTGCTCAAGGCCTATCTTTCGGGCCGCGCTACCCTGCGCCGCGTATTCATGCTGATCGATAGCCGCCACGGGCCAAAAGCGGTGGATGAGGAAATCATGGATTTGCTGGGAACGGCGGCGGTGACCTTCCAAGTGGTGCTGACCAAGATCGACAAGCCAAGCAAGGGCGATTATACCAAGGTATTGGAGCAAACCCGCAAGGTGCTGCAAAAATACCCCGCCGCCTATCCCGAGATCATCGCGACCTCGTCGGAAAAAGGCACGGGGCTGGATATTTTGCGCACCACCATTGCCACAATGGAGTAGCCCCGTATGGAGAAATCATCCGCCATGAAAAGCGACTGGATTGCCACCGCCCGCACACTCTCCGAAGCGCTGCCGTTCTTGCAGCGCTATGATGGCGCGACCGTGGTGATCAAATTTGGCGGCCATGCCATGGGGGATGATGCCGCGATGGAGCGCTTCGCCCGCGATATCGTCTTGATGAAACAAACCAATGTGCATCCGGTTATCGTGCATGGTGGCGGGCCGATGATCAATGCGATGCTGGAGCGGCTCGGGGTGAAATCCGGGTTTGTGAATGGCAAGCGGGTGACGGATGCCGCCACGATGGAAGTGGTGGAAATGGTGCTGTCCGGCTCGGTCAACAAGCGGATTGTGGCGGCGATCAATGCCCAGGGCGGCAAGGCGGTAGGGCTTTCGGGAAAGGACGCCAACCTGATCACCTGCGAGCCGGCAGATCCGGCGCTGGGGCTGGTGGGCAAGCCTGTGGAGATAGACCCTTCGGTCATCACCAGCTTTCAAGACACCGATTTTATTCCGGTGGTTGCGCCCATTGGCGCGGGCCGCAATGGCGAGACCTATAATATCAACGGCGATACGGCAGCGGGGGCGATTGCCGCCGCGCTCAAGGCGGACCGCTTGCTTCTGCTCACCGATGTTGCGGGCGTAAAAGACGCCGACGGTGATGTGGTGACAGAGCTGACCCCGCAAACCGTGCGCCAGCTCACTGATGAAGGCGTGATCGCGGGGGGAATGATCCCGAAAACCGAAACCGCGCTGAGCGCGATCGAGGGCGGCGTGCGCGCGGTTGTGATCCTTGACGGGCGCGCGCCGCATGCCTGCCTGCTGGAGCTATTCACCCCCCACGGCGCGGGTAGCATCATTCGCAGCGCCGGTTAGGGCTTTCTTGCCACCAAAAGCAAATTATTGGCGGGCATATCCTGCGGCGGCTCTGGTGCCAGGCCGGCTTTCGCAAGGGAATCATGCACCCATTGCGCCGGCTTATAGCCAATCTCGGGGGCCTGTGCGCGCAGGCTTTCGTGAAACCGGCGATCCCCTTCACTGGCAAATTCGCGCCCGCGCATAAACGGCCCGTAAATGATGCATACACCACCCGATGCCAGCGCCTTGGCGGCTTCGTCAAGCACGGTTCCGGCCTCGGCTTCGCTGATCAGATGCAAGAGATTCGATAAAATAATCAAATCCTGAGGCGGCCAGTCCGCAGCCCAGCCCGGCCTGCTGGCATTCAAAGGCTGCGCCTTGGCCAGATTGGGCAAGCCTGCCGTCTCGGCCCATGCATCAATGCTGGACAGGCGCATCGGCTCGATATCCGTTGGCTGCCAGTGCAGGCCGCTATGCGCGGCGGCATAGCGGATGATATGCTCGCCGGTGCCGCTGGCGATCTCCAGCGCCTGCCCGCGCGCTGGCACGATCGCTTTGATCGCTTGCAATATCGGCTCCACATTACGCTGTGCGGCTGGCGCATGCAGCTTTTGCCCGCCCTGCGGGATGGCCACACTGGCGGTTTTTGGCAGTTTTCTCGGGGCTTTGCTCATGCGCCAAGCCTATATTCCAGCGCCAGATGCCACAATGCCGAATTCCGCACCCCTCATAAATTCAACATCACGAATATATCTCGTGAATGTGACTTGAAATACCTTGGCCAAAGCGTCATCTTTTCGCCATGGAAAATGAATCTACCCTCCGCCTTGGCGTCTTTCTGGGCCTGTTTACCCTGTTTGGCATTCTTGAATTTCTGTTCCCGCGTCGCGCGCGGGTGCAAAGCCAGGCCAAGAGGTGGACGACGCACTGGATCTTGCTGGTAATCTACAGCATCCTCATCCGGCTGATGGCGCTGCTCACCCCCGTGATCGTGGCAACAGGGGCCGCGCAAAATGCGGCGGCCAATGGCTGGGGGCTGTTTAACATGGTGGATCTGCCGATCTGGCTGGAAATGCTGCTGGCGATTGTGATCCTTGATTGGGCGATCTGGTTTCAGCACCTCGTCACCCATAAAATCCCGTTTTTATGGCGGTTTCACCGCGTGCATCACTCGGATCGGGATCTTGATGTCTCCTCTGCCATTCGCTTTCACCCCATCGAAATTGCGCTTTCGATGCTGTATAAGGTGGCCTTGGTCTATATTCTCGGCGCGCCCGTGGTGGCCGTCATCATTTTCGAGGTGATCCTGAATGGGGCCGCCATGTTTAACCACGCCAACATCAATCTGCCCAAATCGCTGGACCGGATCTTGCGGCTAGTGGTGGTAACGCCCGACATGCACCGGATTCACCACTCTGATAAACGAATCGAGCATGACAGCAATTACGGCTTTTCGGTGTCGATCTGGGATCACCTGTTTCGCACCTTCACCGCCGAGCCAAAAAACGGCCATGACGGCATGACGGTGGGCCTGCGCTGGCAGGATGACAAACCCCAGAATCTGGTCTGGGTTCTCAAGCTGCCGGCTGATAAGCTGTAGACAACACGCCGCAATGGGGGCAAGCTTGTAGCCTAACAGCAAGGAGCCCCCATGAAGCAATTGATCCTTATCCGCCACGCGAAATCCAGCTGGTCCAGCGGGGCGAGCGGCGACAAAACCCGCCCGCTAAATGCACGCGGGCATATGGCTGCGCGCAAGGTTGGCGCATGGTTAAGCGCCGAAGGCTATCCGCCGGATCAGGTGCTTTCCTCCAGCGCTACCCGCTGCATTCAAACATGGGACGGGCTATCCGAGGCGCTGGGCAGCCATGCGCAAATTTCATTTCACGACAGCCTCTATCTGGCAAATCCGGAAGCGATGCTGACCGCCCTGCAAGGCGCTACAGGCGAGAGGGTGCTGATGCTGGGCCATATGCCCGGCATAGGCGAATTTGCCCGCGATTTGCGCCGCGATCCGCCACCAGCCCATGAAGCCTTTCAGAAATACCCCACCGGCGCCGTTACCGTGCTGGAGTTCAAAGCCGATAGCTGGGCTGATCTGCGCATGGGATCGGCCAAGTTCATCGCCTTTATTGCGCCTAGATCATTGCCTTGATCCAGCATTTCTCTTGTATAAAAAGGCCCCCGAAAAATGATCGGAGGCCTTTTTTATTTGTGTTTTACAATAGGCCTAGTGACCCAGAATCTGGCTCAGGAACAACTGCGTCCGCTCGCTTTTCGGGTTGTTGAAGAACTCTTCGGGCTCGTTTTGCTCTACAATCTGACCGGCATCCATAAAGATAACGCGGTTCGCTACTTTGCGGGCAAAACCCATTTCGTGGGTCACACAGATCATGGTCATGCCCTCTTCGGCCAGCTCGATCATGGTGTCCAGCACCTCGGCGATCATCTCCGGATCAAGCGCGGAAGTCGGCTCGTCAAAAAGCATGATACGCGGCTTCATGCACAAGGACCGCGCAATCGCCACCCGCTGCTGTTGACCACCGGAAAGCTGACCCGGATATTTCAGCGCCTGCTCGGGGATCTTCACCTTTTCAAGGAAATGCATGGCAATTTCCTCGGCTTCCTTTTTGGGCGTTTTGCGCACCCAGATCGGAGCGAGCGTGCAGTTTTCCAAAATGCTCAGATGCGGAAACAGGTTGAAGTGCTGAAACACCATGCCCACTTCCGAACGGATTTTATCGATGTTTTTCAGGTCCGAGGAAAGCTCGGTCCCGTCCACAATAATATCCCCCTTCTGGTGTTCCTCCAGCCGGTTAATGCAGCGGATCAAGGTGGACTTGCCCGAGCCGGAAGGCCCGCACACCACGATACGCTCACCGCGGTTTACCGTCATGTTGATATCTTTGAGCACGTGGAAATCACCATACCACTTGTTCATATTGACGATCTCGATCGCCTTTTCATCAGACACTTGCATGCCGGAGCGATCTACTTCTTTTTGTTCTAGTTGAGACATATCTAATGCTCCTTGGTTAATGGCTTTTTTGGAGCTTGCGCTCCAGATACATGGAGTAGCGAGACATCGAGAAGCAGAATAACCAGAACAACAGGGAAACGAACAAGAAGAGTTCCCATACGATCCCGTTCCACTCTGCTGTGCCCTGGATGGTTCTGATCAGGCCGACCGGATCAAGAAGTCCGATCACCGACACCAGCGTGGTATCCTTGAACAGGCCGATGAATGTGCCCACAATCCCCGGAATAGAGATTTTGAGAGCCTGTGGCATGATGATCAGTTGCATGGATTTCCAGTAATCCAGCCCCAGCGCATCCGCCGCTTCATATTGGCCCGTAGGCAAAGCCGCCAGCCCACCCCGGATCACCTCGGCCATATAGGCCGCGGCAAACAGGGTTACCATAATAATCACCCGCAGGATCAAATCAAAATTTGTTCCCGGTGGCATAAAGTAGTTCAGCAGAACCGAAGCCACAAACAGAAGTGTAATCAGCGGCACACCGCGGATAAGCTCGATATAGCCCACAGACAGGGTTTTGATTATGAACATGTCGGACTGCCGGCCAAGCGCCAGCACGATGCCGATCGGCAAGGAAAGCGCGATACCCGATATGCCGATGGTCATTGACAGCATAAAGCCACCAAACTGTGAAGAGGGAACCGCCTCGATACCAAGAGGTAGAACCGACGACAGCCCTTCCGACAGGGGGCCTACGCCGTATAACCACCAGAGCAAAGCCGCAAGAACAGCTCCGATCATGGCCAGGTTTCCAATCATGCCGTGCAGCAGTCTGAAAACAAAATACCCGACGACAAAACCGGCAACGACCAGCACAGGGTTCCAGATCGAGCCACCCCAAAGCAACCAGGCCCCGAGGAAAGGATAGATCGCTGAAAACCAGACCATCTTGCGTGGCAGCTTGTCAAACAGCACTGGCGCAACGGCAATCAGCATCAGGAAAAAGGCCAGATTGGGCCGCCATTGCTGGCTGTGCGGAAAAAACCCGTACATCAGCTGGTTCACCCGGTCATTGATGACCCCCCAGCAGGCCCCGTTGACATTCGGATCATCTAGACATTGGCGCAAAGAACCGTAGGTCCATGTGGGTTGTAGCAACCACGGTATGAACTGCAGTAGCACCATAACGATGACAGCTATGGAAACCAGAGTCACAATACTGTTGATCACACCTGAAAAAAGGTTTTCACGCATCCATTTCAGCATGCCGGCCTCGCCGAGAGGCGCAGGTTGCTCCCCCAGCATTTCGGTGCGGACGTAAGATTGGTCGCTCATATCACCGCTCCTTCAGTTTAACAGAGTTATTGTAAACATTCATAACCATCGAAATGCTTAGCGAGATGGCCAGGTATGTAATCATCAGCAGCAGGATGCTCTCCAAAGCCCGTCCGGTCTGGTTGAGCGTAATGCCCCCCAATGTGCCGGTCA
>JALSHK010000459.1 GCA_026982275.1 Paracoccaceae bacterium
AACCCTGAATGCAATCGCTCTGGAAGCCGGTGTCGCAAAATCCAATATTTACCGCTATTTCGAAAGCCGGGAAGAAATATTAATGCGGCTGCTGGCCAAAGATCTTCTGGCGGTCAGCCAAACACTTGCGGTCTCGCTTCCGGCCCCGCTACCTCCGGCAGCCGTTGCCGAAATTCTGGCATCCGGCCTTGCCGATAAACCACGGCTATGCCGGCTGATCAGCATCACCGCCAGCACGCTGGAGCATAATATCTCCACAGACACCCTGCGGGAAATCAAACGCGACATGATCGCCGCCCTCACCAGAACCGCTGACGCTCTGCGCCAAAGCCTGCCCGCCCTCTCGCCGGAAGATGCCGAGAACGCGGTAAAAATCCTGTTTGCACTGGTTGCGGGGCTTTGGCCGCTCGGCGCGCCCGGACAAGCCCTGAAGACGCTTTACCAGGAGCCGGAATTCTCCCGTTTTGGTCAGGAATTCCACTCCGCGCTCGCCTTCGCCACCCAAACCCTGCTGCGCGGTTTGCTAAAAGCCTGATTTCCGGCCTGCGCCCGATTCTGCATGCAGAATTGTCTGTTCACGAAGGGGTCAATCCCCTGAGCGAACAGACACCCCCTCCAGCTGACCCTCGCTATGGCCGGTGATGGTCGCCAGCATGATCTCGCCCACCGGCTGCGCGATGTCAAAGCGCACCTCGGCAAAGCCTTCAGTGCGCCCCATATGCGGGTTTTCAATCAGCACCTGCGCCGAACGCCCCAGCTGAGCGGCGAGATATTCCGCTACCTTCGCCTCGCCCAAGGCCCGCAGCCTGGCCGCCCGCGCCTTGACAATCGCACCATTTACCGGCGGAATCCGCGCCGCTGGCGTGCCCTCCCGCGCGGAAAATGGAAACACATGCAGCCATGTCAGCCCGCAATCCTCCACCAACTTCAGCGAGTTTTCAAACATCGCGTCGGTTTCCGTCGGGAAGCCGGCTATAATATCGGCACCAAACACGATCTCGGGGCGCGCCGCGCGCATATCGGCGCAAAATTCTATCGCATCCTCGCGAGCGTGCCGCCGCTTCATCCGCTTCAAAATCATGTTGTCCCCCGCCTGCAAAGACAGGTGCAAATGCGGCATCAAGCGCGGATGGAATTTGATCGCTTCTATCAGCGCAGGGTCGGCCTCGATCGAGTCAATCGAGGAAATCCGCAGCCGTGGCAGGTCCGGCACCAGCGTCAAGATGCGCTGCACGAGGTTGCCCAACGGCGGCGCCCCCGGCAAGTCCGCGCCCCAGCTTGTCATATCGACCCCCGTCAGCACCACCTCGTTAAACCCCTTGGCCACCAATCGTTTGATCTGCTCCACCACCACGCCTGCGGGCACCGAGCGCGAATTCCCGCGCCCATAGGGGATGATGCAAAAGGTGCAGCGATGATCACAGCCGTTTTGCACCTGCACATAGGCCCGCGCGCGGGTGCCAAAGCCATCTATCAAGTGGCCGGCGGTTTCGGTCGCGGCCATGATGTCCTGCACCACAATCCCGCTTTGCCCGGCAATACCGGCCCATGTCTCCGCTTGCATTTTTTCGAGGTTCCCCAGCACCAGATCCACCTCGGGCATATCGTTAAAGCGCTCCGGCTCGATCTGCGCCGCGCAGCCGGTGACGATCAGCCTGGCCTCGGGATTCTCGCGCCGCAGCTTGCGAATACGCTGGCGGGCCTGCCGCACCGCCTCGGCGGTAACGGCGCAAGTATTGACCACCACAGCGTTTTCCAGCCCCGCGCTCAGATCCCGCATGGCCTCGGTTTCATAGGCGTTCAGCCTGCAACCAAAGGTTTCGAAAACCGGCGGTTTCATCTGGCAGTTTCCAAAAATTCGGGGCTCAGCACGCCCTCCGCGACCAGCATGGTCGGCCCTGTCATCCAGACACCATCCTCGCGCCAGTCGATCCTGAGCTTGCCGCCATCCAGATGCACCGTTACCGCACGATCCGCCAGCCCGCGCCGCGCCGCCGCCACCGCTACCGCACAAGAGCTGGAGCCGCTCGCCAGCGTATGCCCCACGCCGCGCTCCCATACCCGCACCCGCAGATTTTGCCGGTCCAGCACCTCCACCACCTGCACATTGGTGCGCTCGGGAAATAGCGGATCATGCTCGGTGGCAGGGCCGAGGGCATCAAGATCCACCGCTGCCGCATCTGCAACGAAATAGCTGCAATGCGGATTGCCCATACCGGTAGCACTGGGCGCGCCATCAAGGGGCAATTTCAGCGTGCCCATCTCCCGCGCCAGAGGTATCTCGTGCCATTCGAGCTGCGGTTGCCCCATATTAACGCGAATCAGGCCCTCCCCCGCATCCTCGCATCGCAAATCACCGCGCCCCGTGCGCAGGATCACCGACGTCGCGCCTGTCTCTTGCATAATCAGCCGTGCCACACAGCGGGTGGCATTGCCGCAAGCATCCGAAAGCGTGCCGTCACTATTCCAGTAATCCACCGCAACCACACCGCTATCGTCGCGAATCAAGGCCAATTGATCAAATCCGATACCAAAATGCCGGTCGCCAATGGCGCGGGCCAGGGCCGGAGTGACCGGATTTTCCCGGCCGCGGGCATCCACCACCACAAAGTCATTGCCCAAACCGTGCATTTTCAAAAAAACCAAACCGCAATTTTCAATCATATCAGTCATGCTGCCTTCTATAGGCCGATTATCCGGGCTTGACCAGCAGGCGCTATTTCTTCGCAAGGCCGCGCACATATTTATCACAGCTTTACGCAATTTGCCCCTTGACCATCCCTCGCCACAGCCCTAGTAAACCCGCTATGCGTGGGCCGGTAGCTCAGTTGGTAGAGCAACTGACTTTTAATCAGTAGGTCCCGGGTTCGGATCCCGGCCGGCTCACCATTTTATTCTTTTGATTGCAATGGCTTATCGCGCTACTGCCTTCAAAACCGTCCGACCGTCCGCCCTGAATTTTGCGCGGCGCAGGGCGGACGGTTTATTCGATAAATCCGGCACCGCAGTTTTCGAAACGACACGCTATGGCTATTTTATCTTCATTTCGGAATACATCGTGAATCTCCGGCACTGTAAATCTGCCAATACCCGCTACCGAAGCAATCCGGTTCGGCCGCGACCAAAAGCAAGACCATCAGAATCTGGCAGGATAGAGAATGACTTCAAATCCATCTATGCGGTTTGTCGCTGGAGAGTTGATTTCGAGCTTGCTTCTTGAGCCATCGGCAATGACCTGCACAATAGACAGACCCAGCCCGCTGCCCCGGGTATTTCGATTCTGCCGGGCAAAACGATGTGTAAGTTTTTTCAGATCTTCCGGCGGCACGATCGGGCCGGCATTGGCTACCGTCAAGGTGCCGTCAAGCTGCAGATCTACGGCAACCGGCATTTCTCTGGATCCATGGCGTAGTGCATTTTCCAGAAGATTGCGCGCCGCAATGGCAAAGGCGTCAGGGTCAATCCACGACAGCACCGGCACATCAGGCAGGGTTAGTTGAATCTGGTTATCGTGATCTCCATAGGCCAGATCGCCCGCCACCATCCGCAGAATTTGCACCAGATCATGGGGCTTCTCCGCGCGCAGGCTGCCCCCCTCGGCCCGGGCCATTTGCATCAGCTTTTCCGACATGCGATTCAGCCGTTTCAGAGAGATTTCGATATTATTGGCCCGCTGTATCGTCTTTTCGTCGCGGGCTTCCGATTGCAGGCGCTGGGTTTGTGCCAGTGCTGCGGCAACGGGGGTGCGCAATTCATGCGCGGCGTTTGAGGCAAAGCCGCGCTCGGATTCCAAGGTGCGCTGCAAGCGCTCCAGCAGGGCGTTTACGGCCTCGGCAATCGGGATGATCTCGGCGGGAAGCCTACCGGTATCGACCGGAGCCAGATCCTGCCCGCCGCGCACGGCCAGCTCATCGCGAAACCCCCGCAAAGGACCCAGCATGAAATGCAAAAGCAGCCATATCCCGCCAATGGTCAGCGGCAATAGAAAAAAAAGCGGAACCCCCAGCGCCAGCAAGGTTTCTCTTGCCGCCTCATTGCGATGCGCAAGCGGCTCGGCGATGGTGATGGTGAAATCACCGCCCACCGCAGAATCATAGTAGAGAATATTTTTGTCGGTTTTGACAAACCCGTCTTGCTCGAAAGGCGGAAAATTCTGGATATCGGCATCATGCGACCGCAGTAAAATCCGGCCCGAACGATCACGGATAATATAAACAAGAAATTCGTCATGTTCTCGCAACGTAGAAATCAGCTGGGCAGTGCCGTCATCCTCCGCCTCGAACAATTCCTGAACCGCCAAGGGCAAAATGCGCTGCGCGGTTTCTTCCAGCGCACTGTCAAACACCTTGTTTACCTTTTCGCGGATTGTTGCCGTAGCGATCAGTGCGGAAATAACCCACACCACACCGACACTCATTCCAATCGCCAATACGAGGCGGGC
This sequence comes from Paracoccaceae bacterium, assembly GCA_026982275.1. Classification (GTDB taxonomy): domain Bacteria; phylum Pseudomonadota; class Alphaproteobacteria; order Rhodobacterales; family Rhodobacteraceae; genus UBA3077. The sequence continues at coordinate 4,442 of JALSHK010000459.1, forward strand.
CTGCAGGCTATGCGGTAGCCTCATGCCTCGCCCAGCCTATAGCCCATACCACGCACGGTTTCTATCTTTTCCCGCCCGAGCTTTTTGCGTAGCCGGCTGATATGGACCTCGATGGTGTTACTCTCGATTTCTATATCAAAAGCATAAAGATGGTCTTCGAGCTGCGCCTTGGAAATGATCTGCCCGGGGTGTTGGACAAACCCCTCAAACAGCACCCATTCCCGCGCCGTCAGGGGAATTAATTTACCCTGCCGTCGCACCGCCCTGGCCGCAAGATCGACCTCCAGATCACCGATTGTCACCAGCGGGTTGGGGTTTCCGGCATAGCGCCGCGCCACAGCCGCCAGACGCGCAGAAAGCTCTGCCAGGTCAAACGGCTTTACCATATAATCATCGGCACCTGCATTCAGCCCGTCAATCCGGTCGCTTATCTGGTCAAGTGCCGTCAGAATGATGACGGGAGTCACATCCCCTTTCTTGCGCAATTCACGCAAGAAAGGCAGGCCGCGCCCGTCAGGCAGCATCAGATCCAGCAACACAAGATCGTAAGATGCCGCCGCGATATAGCCACCCGCCTCATCAAGTCGGGTCACCCAGTCGACAGAGTGCCCCTCGACTTTTATCTGGTCCCGCACGCCGGCCCCGAGCACGGTGTCATCTTCAACTAGCAATACACGCATATACGAAATCCTTGTGTGGAGGTGGTCGCAAAGTATCAGTCTTTTATTACAGATACCTGACGCAAAAAGAAACTTACTGTTCATATTGGCGTCAGGTAGCTATGTAATAGACGGAGAGACCCAATTCTCAGCAGGAAAGAGTCGTGCAGAAGTTTATCGTTATCATAAGTATGTTTATATCCTTCTCGCCGCCAGCCAGCGCGAGCGGGGAAGATTGCAATGTGGTCATGTCTCTTTGGCAATCCCGTTCGGCGGCTATTCTATGGGCGGAATCCAATGGATGGGAAGTTTATCGCGTAAAAATAGACGATGGTTGCTACGAAATATACGGGATTGAAGAAGACGGCCTTCAATTCGAGGTGAAAATAGATCCTTCGACATTCGAAATTATGGAGTTCGAATATGAACCCCACGGATATCGGGAGCGCATCCGGGCCACCGATCCGCCAGTGGCAATCCAGGACATCGAGCGCGAATAGTGCCGGGCTGCGGTATTATTTTCCATTCCCGGCCTGCCCCTCTATACAAACAAAACCCGCCTTTTCCCTCTGTAAGGGGCTGAAATTCCGTGCGGTTTTTTTGAATTTCAAGCTTGGCCGACCTGACGGGAACCTGAACTATGTTTCTTCGGAAATTCAGGTCACTGTCAGCTGCACCGGCTATTTACCTCTGAAAGAAACAGCTTTTGGAGAACTGAACCATGAAGAAAATTCTCACCGCCCTGGCGCTTACAACGGCGCTGGTTATGCCCGGCACCGTTATGGCACGAAACGTAACCCTGACGGGTATCCTGAAAAATTATGGCGGAGACGGTGCCTATCTCGCCGTTTATATCACCAATGCAAACGGATCTTATGTCGGAACGCTTTGGCTCGCTGGCGGCAAGTCGAAATATTACAATAGCCTGAGCCACTGGTATCGCGCCACCGGCGGGGCCACCAGCGGGGTCACCGCCGCAAGCGTAGGGTCCGGACGATCTTTCCAGATCACCTTTGATATCGCGGATGCGTTGATCGACTCGGGTTATCAGATCCGCATTGATGCCTCGGTCGAGAATTTTCGCGATGCTCCGTCGGATATCATCATTCCCCTGACCAGTGAAAGCTTCGGCACTGCCAATTCCGGTCGTCGCTATATCAGAAGTGTTTTCCTGCAATAGACAGCCCATTTCCGGAGATTCGCATTATGATACGCGCATTACACAAATACACTGGCCTGCTGGCCTCCATTCTATTGCTAGTTCTGGCCCTGAGCGGGGTCGCCCTTTCGGTTATTCCGGCCTGGGATAAACTGCAAACCCCTGCCCTGTCTGAATCCGGTCTGAGTGTCGGAGAGTTGGCCGCGCGAATAGCAACACATTACCCCGGGGTCGAGCAGATCAAGCGCGCGCCTTCGGGCAAAATCACTGCCTATTTCTATGCCGATAACGAACCCGGAGCGGTGGTTGTGGATCCGGCTACCGGACAAGGGGTATCGGATTACAGTTTCTCGCCGGTCGTTCGCTGGATAAAGGATTTACACCGCTCGCTCCTGCTGGGGGACGGGGGGCGCCTCACCATGGCAGCAGCGGCAGCGGCTCTGTTCCTGCTGTCGGCTTCTGGCGTATCTTTGATTGCCCGCCGCATGGGTGGATGGCGAAAGGCTCTCGCCCCCGCCCGTGGCCCATTTGCCAGCCGTATGCACGTGGATGCCGGTCGTTTGTCAATTCCGGGGCTGATCCTGACATCGCTCACCGCTCTTTACATGGCGCTGGGCAGCTTTGAGCTATTGCCACAAGACACCCCGCAGCCGGTCTTTCCGGCAGCGGTGAGCGGCGAAACGGGACTGCCCACCTCCGAAATGCTTGCGCTGGGGGAGGTGCCTGTCAGCCAGCTTCGCAGCCTGACCTTTCCCTATGTCGGCGATGCGACTGATGTTTTCACCCTCAGCACCAATTCCGGCAAAGGGTATATCGATCAGGGCACCGGAGAAATGCTGGCTTGGGACAGCGCCGGTATTTGGCAAAAGATATACGAATTCATATATCTTTTGCACACAGGCGAAGGCGCATGGCTCTGGGGGCTTGTGCTTGGCCTATTGGTGCTTGGCACAGCGGTTCTTGCCACAACAGGCATTTTTATGTGGTGGCTGGCCCGCCGCGCCCGCCCCGCCTTGCCAAAAGGCGTGGCCGCCAACAAGGCCGACACTATTATCCTTGTCGGTTCGGAAGGTGGCAGCACATGGGGTTTTGCCGGCACCCTGATGGAGGGGTTAATGGCATGTGGCCACCGGGTTCATACCGCCCCTATGTCACGCTTCACCCCTGAAAAATATAGCAATGCCCGGCAAATTATCGTCTTGGCGGCAACCTATGGAGATGGCAAGCCTCCCGCATCGGCCAAAGGGTTTATCGACAAGGTTAACGCCTTGCAGCAGGCTCCCGCAGCCAGGCTGGCCGTCCTTGGCTTTGGCGATCGTCAATTCCCCGCCTATTGCGCCTTTGCCGAACAGGTCGTTGCGCTGGCAAAGGAAAAAGGCTGGCAGAGCTTGCTGCCCATGGATACCGTAAACTGCCAGTCTCCGCAAGATTTCAGCCGCTGGGGTTATGACCTGGGTCAGGCTCTGGGGCATGATCTGGAGCTTTCCCATCTGGCGATGCAGCAACACACCCATAGGCTAAAGCTGGTTTCTCGCCGTGATTTCGGGCTGGAATTGCAGACCCCGACCGCGATCCTTCGCTTTGCGTTGCCCCGCACAGGGCTTCTGGCCCGTCTGGGCGGGCGCGGCTGGAAACGGTTCGGCGCCGGGGATCTTCTGGGTGTCATCCCCGAAACATCCAACGTGGCGCGGCTTTACTCACTCGCAAGCGGCACACGGGACGGTTTTGTCGAAATCTGTGTGCGCAAGCATTCACACGGGCTTTGCTCCGGCCAGCTATTCAATCTGGCCGTTGGTGACGAAATTTCGGCCTTCATCCGGCCGAACCCGTCTTTCGCTCCGGCCAAAAACCGCAAGCCGGTCATATTGATCGGCGCGGGCACCGGCATTGGCCCTTTGGCGGGCTTTGTGCGCGCCAATCACCGGCAGCGCCCGATGCGGCTGTATTTCGGCATTCGCCATCCCGCAGCCGATTTTTTATACGGACAAGAAATCGGCCAATGGCAGCGCGAGGGTAAGCTTGAAAATGCCCGTATCGCCGCCTCTCGCTTGCAGCAGGCGGCTTATGTGCAGGATATTTTGCGCCTGGATGCCACCCATGTTGCCGAACAGGTCAAAAACGGAGCCCAGATTCTGGTGTGCGGGGGGCGTGATATGGCAGCAGGCGTTTTGCAGGCCCTGCATGAAATTCTGGCCCCGCACGGGCTGGAACCTGCACGGCTGAAAGCCCAGGGGAGATATCTTGAAGATGTCTATTGATCCAGCGCCATACCGGCTTTCCGGCCCGACCATGGGAACCCGCTGGAATGTCGATCTTGGCACCATAGCGGGCATAGATATTCCCGCGCTCACCACCGCACTCGAACGCGCGGTTATGCTGGTGGACATGCAGATGTCAAGCTGGAAGCCCGAAAGCGATCTGATGCGCCTGAACGCCACGCCCGCAGGCGAATGGGTTCATATCCCGCCCGCGCTCATGCAGGTGCTGATCCGGGGGCTGGAGGTCGAGCGAATGTCCGGTGGTGCTTTTGATATCGGCCTGGGTGATCTGGTTCTGGCCTGGGGGTTTGGCTCTGAAGCCGCCAACGAGGCCGGCATTCGTGCCAGGCTTGGGCAGCCCCGTCCGGAAACGCACAAGGTTCTGGAACTGGATGAAGCCGGTATGCGCGCCCGCAAACACGCCCCGCTAGCGCTGGATCTGTCCGGCATTGCCAAAGGGTTCGCCGTAGACCGGATGATGCGGGTTTGCGATGAATTCGAAATCCCCTCGGCCTTGGTGGCGCTGGACGGAGAGCTTCGCAGCAAGGGGGCGCAGCCCGCAGGCAAACCCTGGGCCGTGGCAATAGAAAAGCCGGATTATTCCGATCGCCAACCATTTTCCATGCTAGAATTACAAGACGCCGCCGTTGCCACCTCGGGGGATTACCGGCATTGGGTGCAGATCGGGCAGGCGCGGCTTTCCCATACAATGGACAGGAAAAAAGGCGGGCCGGTATTGCCCGGAATCGCCTCGGTCACTGTTGTGGCGGCGGATTGCATGACCGCCGATGCGATGGCGA
>JALSHK010000460.1 GCA_026982275.1 Paracoccaceae bacterium
CACCCATGATCACCAAACCGCCAATGCCGCTGCGCTCAAGGCCGCGCGCGGCGCGATTGTGATATCGGAACAAGAGTTAACGCCCGAAAGGCTGGCCAAGCATATCGGCGGGGTGTTATCAGACCCTGATTATGCCCAGAGCATGGCGGAAGCCGCGCTGGAGCTGGGCCGCCCCGATGCCACAGAGCGGTTAGCTGCGCTGGTGGAAAACCTGAGGAAAAACCCGAATGAATAGCCAAACCCGTCTGCCCCATGATATCGGCGCGATCCATTTTGTCGGCATTGGCGGCATTGGCATGAGCGGCATTGCCGAAGTGCTGATGAACCACGGCTACCGCGTGCAAGGCTCGGATCTGAAGGCAAGCCCGATCACCAGGCGGCTGGCCGAAAAGGGCGCGCAGGTGTATATCGGCCAGAAGGCGGAAAACCTTGAAGGTGCCGAGGTGATTGTGGTTTCGACCGCGATCAAGCCGGGCAATGCCGAGCTGGATGCGGCCCGCGCCCGTGGTCTGCCTGTGGTGCGGCGCGCGGAAATGCTGGCCGAGCTGATGCGGCTGAAAAGCAATGTGGCCGTGGCGGGCACCCATGGCAAAACCACCACCACCTCGATGGTGGCCGCGCTGCTGGATGGCGGCGGCATGGACCCCACGGTGATCAATGGCGGCATCATCCATGCCTATGGCTCCAATGCCCGCATGGGCGCGGGAGAATGGATGGTGGTGGAGGCCGACGAGAGCGACGGCACCTTTAACCGCCTGCCCGCCACCATCGCCATCATCACCAATATCGACCCCGAACACATGGACCATTACGGCAGTTTTGACGCCCTGCGCGAGGCGTTTTATACTTTCGTGAGCAATATCCCGTTTTACGGTGTGGCGGTCTGCTGCATCGATCACCCCGAGGTGCAGGCGCTGGTGGGCCGGATCACCGACCGCCGTGTGCTGACCTACGGCATGAACCCGCAAGCCGATCTGCGGGTGAAAAACCTGCGCTACGAAGGCGGCAAGGCCTATTTCGATGTGGCGATGAAAGTGGGCCAGATCAAGGGGTTGGAGCTGCCCATGCCGGGCGATCATAACGTGCTGAACGCCACTGCCGCCATTGCCACGGCGCTGCATCTAGGGGTGTCGGCCAATGAAATAAAAGCCGCGCTGAAGGGTTTTGGCGGGGTAAATCGCCGCTTTACCCGCGTGGGGGTGGTGGACGGCGTGACCATCATTGATGATTACGCCCATCATCCGGTGGAAATCGCTGCCGTGCTGAAAGCGGCGCGGCAAAGCACTGAAGGCCGCGTGATTGCGGTGCATCAGCCGCATCGATTCAGCCGCCTGGCGGCCCTTTTCGAGGAGTTCTGCACGTGCTTTAACGATGCGGATCTGGCGGTGATCGCGCCTGTATTTGCCGCCGGAGAGGCCCCGCTTGAAGGGGTGGATCACGTGACCCTCGCGGCGGGGCTGGTGACCCATGGACATAAAAACGCCAGCGTGATCGAGGGCGAGGCCGGGCTGGCCGCGCTGGTAAAAGCCGAGGCCAAGCCGGGCGATATGGTGATCTGCCTCGGGGCGGGCACCATTAGCGGCTGGGCCAACGGGCTGCCTGCCGCGCTGGCATGAGCAGCTTTATCGCGATCTGTATCTGGGCGATTTCGGCCAATGTGATCGCGGTTATCCCTTGGGCGCGCCCTTACCGGCTGCATTGGAACCTGGCGCGCTTGCTGGTGCTGGTGCTGCCGGTGGTGCTTTATTATATCGGGCAGCAGCACGGGGTATTGTGGCTGGGAGTGGCGCTGGCGGTTGCGGTTTTTCAGCTTCGGCTTATGCTGCGCCATATGTATAGGCAGGCGATGGAAAAACGGAGAGCGCGATGAAGGCGGTTCTGATGGCCTCGCTTTGGGCGCTGGCGGTTAATCTGGTGGCGCTGATCCCGTGGGGCAAGCTGCATTTTTCGCTCGGGTTTGTGCTGCTGCTTTGCTTTCCTTTTGTGCTGTGGCAGATATCGCTGGCCTTTGGCGGCTGGGCGGTATTTGCGATTGTCTTGGTCGGGGTGTCGCTATATCGCTTGCCGCTAATCTATTACATCAAGAAAGTGCTGGGAAAGCATGAGCCTGATTGAGAAATTGCCGACTGTTGAAGGCCGCCTTGTGGAAAACCGCCCGCTGGACGCCCTGAGCTGGCTGCGCGTTGGCGGCCCCGCCGAGGTGCTGTTTACCCCCCTGCATATGGCAGATCTGGCGGCGTTTATGAAGGCGCTGCCACCCGAGATCCCCGTGCTGCCTATCGGGGTTTGCTCGAACCTGATCATCCGTGATGGCGGGGTGAAGGGCGTGGTGGTGCGGCTGGGGCCACGCTTTAACGGCTTTGAAGTGTTGAAAGGTGGCGAGGTCCGCGTCGGGGCCTCGGCGCTGGATGCGCAGGTGGCGAAAAAGGCGGCGGAAGCGGGGATAGACCTTGCGTTTCTGCGCACCATTCCGGGCAGCATCGGCGGCGCGATCAAGATGAACGCGGGCTGCTATGGCAGCTATATCGAGGACGTGTTTGTGCGCGCCACCGCCGTTACGCGCGCGGGCAAGGTGGTGACGCTCAAGCCCGATGACATGGGCTTTGCCTACCGCCATTCGGCCATGCCCGACGATATGATAATTGTGCAAGCCATCCTGCGCGGCCCCTTGGGTGAGCCTGCCGAGATCGAAGCTAAAATGGAAGCGGCCCTAGCCAGCCGCGCCGCCAGCCAGCCGGTCAAAGAGCGCTCCTGCGGCTCGACATTTCGCAACCCTGCGGGGTTTTCCTCCACCGGCAAGGCCGACGATGTGCATGACCTGAAAGCATGGAAACTGATTGATGAAGCCGGCCTGCGCGGCGCGCGGCTCGGCGGGGCGCAGATGAGTGAAATGCACCCGAATTTTATGATCAACACCGGCGGGGCCACAGCAGCCGACCTTGAAGGGCTGGGCGAACAGGTGCGGGCGCGGGTGCGGGAAAAGCACGGGATAGAGCTGGAATGGGAGATTAAACGGGTGGGTGATGGTTGAGATAAAGGATATTGTTGGATCGGGAGAGCTTGGAAGCTTGGCTGAAGGGTCGTCCGCGCATTGATATGGTGGCAATTGCCCATCGTGCGGCTCTGCGGCTATTGCCAAAATATTGGTATATTCTAAACATCGAGAATTTAGATGAAGATCCCGACTATATGCTATTGCGCTATTTCAGGATGGCGTTGTTATCCAATATTGGAAGTAACAAAAATGCGCGACCACAGGGGGCATCCTTAAAGCGCATTTCTAAGCCGTATTATCATGAGGCGTCGGATTTTAACTTGACGTCCAACCCTGCTGAACCGGAAGAACTTATTTTTGAATCGGCTATTGATGCGGTTTCAACAATTTTTTCAGAATATCCGCTTTCTGCATCTTGCGGTGCCGTTGTTCGCTCCATAACAGCGGCTACCCCCGTACCGTAATCTGGCGCACCGCATCCCGCTTGAAATCGTCAATGTAATTCGCTTTTTCCATAATGGCCTCCTTGCCTCATTTTTAGGGAAGAAGGTGTCTACAAACCTGGGGGCTATTCAATTCAATAGGATTGAATTTGCTCTAAGGGGGGCTGCCCCACTGGTTTGGCCTGTTCGGGGGCGCTGCCCCTCTGGCCCGATGGGCCATTCACCCCGGAGTATTTTGCAGATAAGAAGCTAGATCAGTTCCAGCTTTGCCCGCCAGATATAGCGCCACATGCCCAGTGCGCTGGCGACCGTAAGGCCTAGGGCGAGGCCGAGCCAAATCCCAAGCGCACCGATTGTAGTATATTGCGACAACAGGTAGGCGGCGGGGACGCCGATGATCCAATAGGAAAACAGCGCGATTTGCATCGGCACGCGGGTGTCTTTTAGCCCGCGCAGCAGGCCAGCCGCCAAGACCTGCAAAGTGTCTACCAGCTGAAAGGCGGCGGCAACAATCAATAGCGGGATAGCAAAGGCAAGAATGGCGGGGGCATCATCGGTGCGTAAATCAAGGAAAAGCGACAGGGTCTCGCTGGCGAATAGCACAAAAACCACGCTGACCAGCAGCGAAAAGCCAACCCCGACCATGATAACGGTTCGTCCTGCCATGGTGACCTCGGTCGCGTCTTTGCGTCCCTTGGCAAGGCCCAGCCGGATGGTGGCGACCTGTGAAAGACCCAAGGACACCATAAACGAGATGGAAGTAACCTGCATCACAATGCCATGCGCCGCCAGCGCGATGGTGCCAAACCAGCCCATCATAATTGCCGAAAAAGAAAACAGCGCAAATTCGGCGAGGATGGAAATGCCGATCGGCCAGCCAAGCCGCGCCACCTCGAAAAACGCCGGCCAGTCGGAGCGCCAGAAGCGCCGCAAAACCGCATGCGGGCGTAATGCCGGGTGCCAATTGGCCAAGATCATCAGCAAAACCATAGAAAGCAGGCTGGAGCCAAGGGTGGCATAGGCTGCGCCTTTGATTCCCAGTGCCGGCGCGCCCCAGTTTCCGAAGATCAGCGCGTAATTCATCGCACCGTTCAGGGCGGCGGCGGCCAATGTGGTGAGCAGCACGATATGAGCCTTGTTTGCCACGCCAAAATAGCTGCGCAGCACCATGATAAACAGATTCGGCAGCAGCGCCCATTTGGCAATATCAAGGTAATCATCGGCCAAGCGCGCCAGCGCCGGTTCTTGACCCAGCGCCAGCAGGATAGGCTCGGAAAACCACATGATCGGGAAGGTCAGCACGAAGAATGCGGTTGTGACCCAAAACCCCATGCGCACCGCGCGGCGAAGCACGGTGGTATCGCCCGCCCCCAGCGCCTGTGCTGCCATTGGCACAACAGCCTGCGCAAAGCCAGAGCCGGTTAGCAGCAGGATCAGGAAAATCTGCGTGCCCAGCACCGAAGCGGCCAGCGGGGCGGCGCCGAGCCAGCCCAGCATGATGGTATCGGTCACCCCCATCAGGATTTGCGCCAGCATGGTGCCCGCCATAGGCAATCCGAGCAGAATGGTGGCGCGCAGGTGCGGGCCATAGCTGTGCCGGGTGATCGGGGCTTCGTTCATGGGGGTTATCCGAATATCACGGCGCGGAATAGCGAGCGACGGGATCAACTTAACCTAGAAATCCGTGAAGGAAAACGGAAATTTCACCGGAAGGTCAATAATTGCTTCTCGACCCGTGCTAGCCGCTCGATATCACGACTGCGGGCTACAATATTTGTGCCAAATCCGCCGCTGGTTACAAACGGATAGGAGCCGATTGAGACATCGGGAAAGGCTTGCGCCAGCGCCGCCAGCCCGGCGGCGACACTCCCTTCTGGCCGGTCAATGCGCACCGAGACCGAGCGCACCGGCGCACCGCCCGTAAGCGTGGGTAGCAGGCTGTCTAGCATGGCTGCAAAGATCACGGGCACCCCTGCCATTACATGCACATTGCCCAGGCTGAAACCGGGAGCTTTGCTGATTGGATTGTCGATCAGCTTTGCGCCGTCGGGAATTCGGGCCATGCGCAGGCGCATATCGTTCAGATCTTCGGGATTATCGTAATTGGTAGCCAGAATGGCGCGGGCATCTTCGCGCACGTCAATTCCCGTCCCGAAAGCCGCAGCTACGGCATCGGCGGTGATATCATCATGGGTTGGCCCGATCCCGCCGGAGGTAAACACATGGGTATAAGCCGCGCGAAGGGGATTTAGCGCGGAGACGATTGCATCCGGCTCATCGGGCACCACGCGGATTTCCTTTAGATCGATGCCCGCAGCTGTCAGCCGCTTGGCCAGAAGATTGCCATTGCTATCGCGGGTGCGCCCCGAGAGGATCTCGTCTCCGATCAGCAGGATGGCGGCGGTGGGGTTCATCTTGAGGCTCCGGCTAAGGCGCGGTAAGAGCAGGGCATGGAATATGCTCGCCCCCTTGTTCGCGCGGTTCTTATCCGCAGGTATAAACGCTTTTTGGCGGATGTCACGCTGGAGGATGGACGCGAGGTAACGGCCCATTGTGCCAATCCGGGCGCCATGACGGGGCTGGCAGAGGCGGGCACCCTTGTGTGGCTGGAGCCAAATGACGACCCCAAGCGCAAGCTGCGCTATAGCTGGAAGCTGGCGGATATCGGCGGCGCGCTGGTGGGCATTGATACCGCCCTGCCCAATCAGCTGGTGGGGGAGGCGTTGCGCGCGGGCATGGTGCCGGAACTGGCGGCCTATAGCGCGGTGCGCGCCGAGGTGAAATATGGCGAAAACAGCCGGGTGGATTTTTTGCTCCGTCAGGAAGGCTTGCCGGATTGCTATGTCGAGGTGAAAAGCGCCAATCTGTGCCGTAAGGCGGGGCTGGTGGAATTTCCCGATACCGTCACCAAGCGCGGGGCCAAGCATATGGAAGCGCTGGCGGATATGGTGGCGCTGGGGCACCGCGCGGTCGTGCTATATCTGGTGCAGCGCAGCGATAGCGCGGCATTTGGCGTGGCGGCGGATATTGACCCTGCATATGCCGCGGCCTTTAAGGCGGCGCTCGGGGGCGGGGTGGAGGCGCTATGTTACCGCGCGGCGCTTTCGCTTGAAGGGGCCGGTTTGGGCGAGGCCTTGCCGATTGTGGCGCGGTGAATTATATCCACTCCAAACCCCATTAGGAGAGCCGCCATGCACCGCGCCAAAACCGGATTTTTGAACAAAGACGGCATTCGTATCCATCCGGCGGAGGATTTTGCCGGCATGCGCGCAGCGGGCCAGCTGACGGCGCAGTGCCTTGATATGATTATCGATCATGTGAAGCCCGGCGTGACCACAGGCGAGCTGGATGCGCGCATTCAGGCCTTTATCGAGGATGCGGGCGCGGAATCCGCCACGATCGGCTATCGTGGCTATGAGCATGCCAGCTGCATTTCGATCAATCATGTGGTGTGCCACGGCATTCCGGGCGAAAAGGTGCTGAAGGATGGCGATATTCTGAATATCGATGTCACCTGCATTCTGGATGGCTGGTTTGGCGATAGCTCGCGGATGTATGTGGCGGGCAAGCTTTCACGCCGCGACGAGCGGCTGATCGAGGTGACGCATGAGAGCCTGATGCTGGGCATTGCGGCGGTGAAGCCGGGCAATACCTTTGGCGATATCGGCGCGGCGATCCAGCTCTATGCCGAGGGGCACCGGATGAGCGTGGTGCGGGATTTTTGCGGCCACGGGCTGGGGCAGGTTTTTCATGCGCCGCCCAATGTGCTGCATTATGGCCGTCCGGGCAGCGGCGCTGTGCTGGAAGAGGGGATGTTTTTCACCATCGAGCCGATGATCAACCTTGGCCGCCCCGGCACCAAGGTTTTGGCCGATGGCTGGACGGCGGTGACCAAAGACAAAAAAAATACCGCCCAATTCGAACATTCCATCGGGGTGACGGCCGATGGCTGCGAGATATTCACGCTTTCACCCGCGGGAAAATTCCACCCGACATGGGGCGCTTAAGGGTTTGTTAACCCAGGCATGACAATGGTTAACGCATGAATACGCGTAACCAGTTTGCCGAAAAGCCCTTTCCCGGATTTGATGCGGATTTTCAGGCGGTGCCCAAGGCCCGCGCGCCGGAGCCGCCCCATTATACCAATCACCGTCAGCGCCTGCGCGCGCGCTTTATGCGGGCAGGGGCCAATGCCTTGGCGGATTATGAAATGCTGGAGCTGGTGCTTTTTCGTGCTATCCCGCGCCGGGATGTGAAGCCGATCGCCAAGCGGCTATTGGCGGAATTTGGCGATTTTAACCGCGTGATCTCGGCCCCTGCCTCAAGGCTGGCCAAGGTGCAGGGGGTTGGCTCGGCGGCCGTGCAGGAGCTGAAAATCGTCGAGGCTGCGGCGCAAATGCTGGGGCAGGCGCGGGTGCTGGGGCAAAATGCCATCACTTCGTGGTCTTCTCTGATGCAATATTGCAAAACCGTGATGGCGCATCGCGAGACCGAGCAGTTTCGCGTGCTGTATCTGGACCGGAAAAATACCCTGATCGCCGATGAGCCACAGGCCGTTGGCACGGTAGATCATGTGCCGGTATATCCGCGCGAGGTGGTAAAGCGGGCGCTGGAGCTGAATGCCTCCTCGCTGATATTGGTGCATAATCACCCTTCGGGCAGCCCTGATCCATCGAACGAGGATATTGTGATGACCAATAAAATCGTGGAAGCGGCGCGCGCGCTCGGGCTATCGGTGCATGACCATATTATCATTGGCAAAGAAGAAGATGCCAGCTTTAAGGCGCTGGGTTTGATCTAGCGACCGGCAAGGCGGATATCGTCAATCGCGCCGGGCAGGGCGATCTGCTGAGCGACCGTGCCGCAGGCTGGCACAGTGAATCGCACATTGCGGATACCGGCGCTGCGGCCTTCGCGCGAACGCACGGTTTTGGCAATGATGGTCTGGCCGCAAACCAGACTTGTATCATTGATCAGCACCGAAAGGGACACCGTGCCGCGCTGCTGATTGCGATTTACCGGAATGGTATAGACTTCGGCCAAAGAGCCGCGACCCAGCGAAGAATCGCCCAATTGCAGCAGATAGCCGCCCCCTTTGATCCGCGAACTGCGGTAATCACGCGGCGAATCGGCAGATACATGCCCTTCAGCGCCAACAGCGGCCCCGTATTCAAAGGCGTTCAAATCCAGATCTATGTCCGATATCCATGAGACGCCAGCGCGCAGCACCCGGTCTATATCATCAATGGAGACTGTGGTTGTACCGAGGCTTTGATCCGCAAAGCGAACGCTGATTTCGGCTTGCTGTTGCATGGCCGGAAAGGTGACGCCCGCATCGCCATTTGCATTTGTCAGCACCGAAAATGCAAGGCCTGCATGCTCGATCGTAACCATTTGATCCGGTTTGCACGGCGCGGAAATCTCAAGCGCAATCATCGCACCGTTGCGGGCATTGGCGCTCAGGCCGATATCACAAGCAGACAGTTGCGCAGGTGCCGTATTGCTCTGCGGGGCTGGGGTTGCGGGTAGGCTGGCTTGCAAGAATTGCGGCGTTTGTGCCGGTGTTAGATCAAGTTGTGGCTTGCGGGCAATGTCTGCGGGGGCCGGTATGAGCGTGATCTCTGCTGCTCTGCCGGTGGAATCCCGACGCATGCTTACGGAAATATTGCCATTCATCCGGTCATCGATGGAAAGCTGCCCGGGAATGTTGATCTGGTTTGGCATAGCGGCGGCAAGATTTTGCGGTGCGCCGAATGTGGATCCGGCATCGGGTGCGAGCGGGGGGGCAAGCGGAAGACGCGTAATCGGGCGATCCCGTAATGCCGAAGC
>JALSHK010000461.1 GCA_026982275.1 Paracoccaceae bacterium
ACCAGACTGAAATCACCTTGAATCAGGGGCTTATTGAGCAGATTGTCGGTGGTGAAGGCTTGCGCGCAGGCAATGGTTTCTAGCCTATGAGCCTTTTTCCCAGCTTTTCCGATTTTGAGTCCGGCTATAACGCCGGCAAGAATCAGGTCGTGTGGCAGCGCATTGTCGCCGATATGGATACACCTGTCTCCCTGATGCTGAAGCTGACCCAGGGCCGCAAAGACAGCTTCATCCTTGAATCCGTCACCGGTGGCGAGGTGCGGGGGCGCTATTCGATCATCGGCATGAAGCCCGATCTGGTCTGGAAATGCCATGGCGACAAAGCCAGCCTGAACCGCGAGGCGCGCTTTGACGAAACCGCCTTCAAGCCTGAATCGGCAGACCCGCTCACCAGCCTTCGCACGCTGCTGGCCGAAAGCCGGATCGAGCTGCCCGAAGGCATGCCGCCAATGTCGGCGGGGCTATTCGGCTTTCTGGGCTATGATATGATCCGGCTGGTAGAGCATCTGCCCGATGTGAACCCGGACCCGATCGGCCTGCCCGATGCGGTCATGCAGCGCCCCTCGGTGGTGGTGGTGGTGGACGGGGTCAAGGGCGAGGTCACCGTGGTATCTCCGGCCTGGGCCAATTCGGGGCTGGGCGCGCGCGCCGCCTATGCGCAAGCCGCCGAGCGCGTGGCCGATGCGCTGCGTGACCTTGATCGGCCTGCGGTGACGGGCATCAGCGAATTGGCCGAGCTAGAGACCGCCGAGCCGGTCAGCAATATGAGCAAGGCGGACTATTTTGATATGGTCAACAAGGCCAAGGCCTATATCCGCGCCGGAGATATTTTTCAGGTGGTGCCAAGCCAGCGCTGGAAACAGGATTTCACCCTGCCACCCTTTACGCTTTATCGCGCCCTGCGCCGCACCAACCCGTCGCCCTATATGTTTTATTTCAATTTTGGCAACTATCAGATCGTCGGGGCCAGCCCCGAGATACTGGTGCAGGTCAAGGGGAGCAAGGTCACCATCCGTCCGATTGCCGGCACCCGCAAGCGCGGGGCCAACGAGGCCGAGGATCTGGCGCTGGAAAAAGACCTGCTGGCTGACCCCAAAGAATGCGCCGAACACCTTATGCTGCTGGATCTTGGCCGCAATGATGTGGGCCGGGTGGCCAAAACCGGCACCGTGAATCCCAACGAGCAATTTATCATCGAGCGCTATTCCCATGTGATGCATATTGTATCCAATGTTGAGGGCGAGCTTTCCGAGGATCATGATGCTTTGAGCGCCTTGCTTGCGGGGCTGCCGGCAGGCACGGTCTCGGGCGCACCAAAGGTGCGGGCGATGGAAATCATTGACGAGCTGGAAAGCGAAAAGCGCGGGGTATATGGCGGCGGCTTTGGCTATTTTGCCTGCAATGGCGATATGGATATCTGCATCGCCCTTCGCACCTCGGTGATCAAGGATCAGGTGCTTTATGTGCAGGCCGGCGGGGGTGTGGTTTATGATAGTGATCCCGAAGCTGAATACCAGGAAACCGTAAATAAATCCAAAGCGCTGAAGCAGGCCGCCCGGGAGGCGGGCCTGTTTGCCCGCACGCGTAGCAACGGTTAGCCGGCACAATACTTGATCCTCGTCAATATTTGCGTAAACTCGGTATAACAATAAAAATACACGAGGGACGTAATGCTATTAGAAACGCCGCTTTGGCGCCAAACCCCGCCCGCTGCCTTTCCGGTTTGCCTTGGATTCATGTCTTTGGCCCTTGGCTGGAGGGGGGCTGCCGATATAATTCCGTGGATATCCGAAGATATCGGCAATCTGATGCTGGCGGCTTCCACCGGATATTTCATCTGGTTTGTCGGGTTTTATTTGCGAAAGCTGCTCTCGCGCCCCTCTGTATTGTTTGAAGATATGCAAAGCCCGCCCGCCCGTGCCGGAATCGCGTCGATGGCAATGGCCATGATGCTTCTGGCCGCCGCATTGCTGCCACTGGGCGTATCGGTGCCGCTGGTATGGTGGACAGGGGTGGTGATGCAAATTCTTGCCAGCGCGATTGTGCTGCATGCCATCTGGCAAGACCCGCCCGAAAAGCGCCATTTCACTACCTTTCAGTATCTCACCTTTGTCGGACCGGTGCTTGGACCGATTGCAGGGGTGCCTCTGGGTTATGTCTGGCAAAGCCAGGCCCTGATCTGGGCGGCAATGGTCGCGTATGTGATTGTGACGGCCGGTATCCTGCTCACCTTCAGGCGGGACCCGCTGCCCAGGGCTTTACGGCCCAGTGTAATGATCTTCCTCGCGCCGGTATGCCTGTTTGCGCTCGGCTTTGGCACTTTGGGAAACCATGAGCTTTTCCTGTGGTTTTATCGCGCGGGGGATGTGATGCTTGTGGGCCTGATAATTTTGCTGCCCTGGATGCTGCGTGGAGGCTATACGCCGGTCTGGGCGTCCTTCACCTTTCCGATTGCCGCCTGGCTGAATGTGCAGGTGATGGCAGTTGCTACCGGCCACGGCACTATGGCCCTTACGGGGGTTTATGCCGGGCTGGCCATTGGCACGCCGGTGATCCTCTATCTGGTATATCGCACGGTGATGGAATGGGTAACGGGTGATCTGGCGCGGGATTCCCATGCCGCTACGGCCTAGCTCTGGCCCAAATCGCCACCGCCGCCTGCCAGCCCACCCGCCCCGAGGGCAGATGAGCGGCATATGCTAATTCGCTGGCCGCTGGATAGCGACGCTCACCGGCACGATCTGCAACCGCTGGGCAAAAGCCCCGTCAAGCCAGCGGATCACCGCCTCGATCGTGGCGGGGCGGGTGCGGGCAAATACAATCGCGCTCCCCTTGGTCAGGGCATCAAAGGCCGCGCGATCCAGCGATTGCAGGATCAGGTCTATATCCTGGGATTCATCAATCACCTGCACTACATTCCCGTAAGCCGCGCCGGCTCTTAAAGCTTGGTCCCGTGCCACAAGATCACCGGTGCCGGCAAAAGTGATCAGCCCCAGCCCCGCCGGGCGAGTGGCATCCAGAACCTCGCGCATGGCATCACGATTGAGCATCACCCCCGAATCGGGCGCATCGATCAGGGCCACGGCCACAGGCACATTCTGCATATATCCAGAAATGGTTTCGGATACCCCCTCGGTGCGGCTCATCCCGGATGGTAGCATCGCAACCACCTCATAACCGCTTTCGCGGATGCTTTGGGCCGAGACCGAAGAATCCGCGTCTGCGGGTAGCGCAAAGCTCAAGGGGGTATCGGTGGCATAAAGATCCGCCAGCGAGGTTTCCAATGTATCTTCCAGAATGATCGCGAGCATGGGTTTGGAGGCATCTCCGGTAAAGGCAACGGCAAACACCTCGACCGCCGGACCGGAAGCGGAAGGCGATAGCTCTGCCGGTGCTGTGGCAGGTGCTGCCGTTACAGCGGGAGATGCTGAAATCGTCGCCACCGAGGCCGATTGCCCGGGCACTTCCGATCCGGAAGCAACATTGCCGATATTGGGCACTTCGGCGCTTGCGGTTTCGACGACGGGTTCGGCGCGGGCTTCAGAGCCTGCAATCTGTGGATTGACCAGGCTTGCCGGGCTTGAATCCCCTGCCCCGCCAATTGCGATGGAATTGCTTTCGCCAATTTCGGGCTGGGCCATGCTGGCCATGCCGGTATCCGGAGCGGCAGGCAGGTTGCTCTGCGGCGGCGCGGCAGGGATGGCCGGCACGGAACTGCTTTCGGAAACCGCAGGGGAGGTATTCAGCCCGGGCGAGGCTTCTTCCACTATTGTATTTTCTGCCGATCCGGAAACACCGGACTCCGCCATCTCGACCGGCGCGCTGGCATTGCTGATATTGATCGGATACAAAAAAGAAAGCACTAGATACAACATGATGCTGACAGCCACCCCGTAGATAACCCCTACGAAAAAGCCGCCGCCTTTGCTGTGAGACGTCGACATGGATATTCCTCTGATTTCCTTTTCAAAACAGGGTTTTCACTTTCCCCCGCTACCTGCTAAACACTCTATCAATAAAATCGGGGTAATCAAAAGCCCCTATTGGGTAAAACATTCGCGAAAGTAGGCTCATGCTACTGCTGATTGATAATTATGATAGCTTCACCTATAATCTGGTGCATTATTTTGGCGAGCTTGGCGAGAAGGTTTTGGTCAAGCGCAATGACGAGCTGAGCATTGATGACGCGATGGGATTGAATCCTTCAGCGATTCTGCTGTCCCCCGGCCCTTGTGATCCGGATCAGGCAGGCATCTGCCTCGGGCTGATCAAAGCCGCTGCCAAGGCGCGGATGCCGCTGATGGGGGTTTGCCTCGGGCATCAGAGCATCGGGCAGGCTTTTGGCGGCAAGGTCGTGCGCTCCGACCAGATCGTGCATGGCAAGGTCGGAGAAATTCTGCACCAAAACAAAGGGTTGTTTGCCGGTATCCCTTCCCCCTTCAAGGCCACGCGCTATCATTCCCTGACGGTGGAGCCCGAAAGCCTGCCCGATGCGCTGGAAATCACTGCCGAGGTGGCCGATGGCACCATCATGGGGCTTTCGCACCGCGAATTGCCGATCCACGGCGTGCAGTTCCACCCTGAATCCATCGCCACCGAGCATGGCCACCAGATATTGCAAAACTTTCTCAGCCTCGCAAAGGAACCCGCATGAGCGACGCCCTGAAACCGATCATCGCCAAAGCCATTGATGGCCCGCTTACCCGCACCGATGCCCAAGCCGCCTTTGATATCATCATGGATGGCAGCGCCACCCTTTCCCAGATCGCCGGATTTCTGATGGTGCTGCGCACCCGCTCGGAAGGGCCGGTAGAGATCACCGCCGCCGCCCGTGCCATGCGCGCGCGCTGCAAGCCCGTGAGCGCCCCCGCCGGCGCGATGGATATCGTCGGCACGGGCGGCACCGGCAAGGCCACCCTGAATATCTCGACCGCCACGGCATTTGTGGTGGCGGGTGCGGGCATTCCCGTAGCCAAGCACGGCAATAAAAACATCTCGTCCAAATCGGGCGCGGCGGATGCTCTGGGCCAGATGGGGGTGAATGTGATGGTAGAGCCGGAGGTGGTGGAGCGCGGGCTGGCCGAGGCCAATATCGGCTTTATGATGGCCCCGATGCACCACCCCGCCATGCGCCATGTGATGCCCGCAAGGCTGGAGCTGGGCACGCGCACCATCTTCAATATCCTTGGCCCGCTGACCAACCCTGCGGGCGTTAAGCGCCAGCTTACCGGCGTTTTCACCCCGCATTTGCTGGTGCATATGGCCGAAACCCTGCAAGATCTTGGCTCGGAGCGCGCCTGGCTGGTGCATGGCTCGGATGGCACAGACGAGATCACCATTTGCGGCCCTACAGCCGTGGCCAAGCTGGAAAACGGCGTGATCCTGCAAGGGGAGATCCACCCCGAGGATGCAGGATTGCCGGTCTATCCTTTTGCCGACATCACCGGCGGCTCGCCTGAATATAACGGCAAGGCTCTGCGCGCGGTGCTGAGCGGCGAAAAGGGCGGCTATCGCGATGCGGTGCTGCTGAATGCGGCGGCCGCTTTGGTGATTGCCGATAGAGCCGACAGCCTGAAAGCCGGGGTGGAAATCGCCGCTGAAAGCCTTGATTCGGGCAAGGCGATGCAGGCGGTCAAAACCCTTGCGCGCATCACCGCTGCCGCATGAGGCCGGTTTATGCCATCTTCCTGCGCGCGGGGGGATGGGTCTCGGTGTTGTTTGTCTGGCTCGGGTTTATCCTGCTGGCCTCGGGCATTTCGGCGCAAATCGGCGCGGCAAAGCTTGCGGATGCATGGGAGACCAGCACCGCAACCATCCTGAAAAAATCCGCCTATGAGGGCGGTGGCGGCATTCGCAGGGATAGCTTTGTGGAAAGCACAAAATTCTATATCGACTATGTGATCGAGACAAAAGACGGCCCCTTGCGCAATGCCTACGCCGTGCCTCGCAGCTATTATATCTCGGTAAACGAGGGCGATGTAGTGCCGGCGCGCTATTTCGCCCCCTCCCCCGATATCAACGAGCTATATGAGGGCCAAGCCGCCAAGGCGGGCATGGGCAACACCGCAGTTGGCGTTGCCTTTAGCGTTCTGGGCTTGCTGATCGCGCTTGGCTTTGGCTTTACCGCTCGCAAGGGCGCGCAGCTATTGCGGCAGGGCGAAACGGTGCAGGCCACGGTTTTGCAGGTTCAGGGGCTGGCGATGTTCAGCCGGATTCGATACGGCTTCAAGGCGCCTAACGGGGTGGTTTATGCGCGCAAAAGCTTTTGGCGTCTCAAGCGGGCGCATAAGGGGATTTTACGGCGCGCCCTGATCGAGGTGAAATACGACTCAAAGCAGCCAGGCTATTCTTTCTGGCTCGGAGACCTGACGGGGCGCAAATGATAATTGCGCATCGATAGTAAAAGACGCTACAACAGCGCCATGGATATTCTGGACAAGATCAAGGCCTATAAGCTTGAAGAAATCGCCGCGCAAAAGGCCGAAATCCCTTTGCGCGAAATCGAATCTCGTGCCCGTGAAGCCAGCCCTGTGCGCGGCTTTACCAAAGCGCTGCGCAAGGCCAGCCAATCTGGCTATGCGCTGATTGCCGAGGTCAAAAAGGCCAGCCCTTCCAAAGGGCTGATCCGCGCGGATTTCAACCCCGCCGAGATTGCCAAAGCCTATCAGGCGGGCGGTGCGACCTGCCTTTCGGTGCTGACAGACACCCCCTCTTTTCAAGGCGCGCCGGAATTTCTGGTGCAGGCCCGCGCGGCCACTACCCTGCCCGCCCTGCGCAAGGATTTTATGTATGATCCCTATCAGGTAGCGCAGGCGCGCGCCTGGGGGGCGGATTGCATTTTGCTGATCATGGCCAGCATTTCCGATAGCCAGGCCGCCGAGCTGGAAGAGGCCGCGCTGAACTGGGGCATGGATGTGCTGGTGGAAAGCCATAATGCCGCCGAGCTGGAGCGCGGATTGCGCCTTAAATCGCCGCTTATGGGGGTGAATAACCGCAATCTGAACACCTTTGAAACCTCGCTGGATACCACCAAAGCGCTGGCAAAAATGATCCCCGAAGACCGGCTGATCATTTCCGAAAGCGGGCTTTTCACCCCCGCAGATCTGGCCGATATGGCTGCACACCGCGCACGAACCTTCCTGATCGGCGAAAGCCTGATGCGGCAAGATGATGTGGCCTCTGCCACCCGCAACCTGCTAAAGCTGGAGAGCTAGATGTCCGAATTCACCCATTTTGACGAGGCTGGCGCGGCGCATATGGTCGATGTATCCGCCAAGGCCACCACCAGCCGCACCGCCATTGCCAAGGGGTTTATTTCGATGCAGCCCGAAACGCTGGAAATGGTGGCCGCTGGCAGCGCCAAAAAGGGCGATGTGCTGGGCGTGGCGCGCTTGGCGGGAATTATGGCGGCGAAAAAAACCCATGATCTGATCCCGCTTTGCCATCCGCTGGCGCTCTCCAAGGTGGCGGTGGAGCTTGAAATCGCCGATGGCGGCATTGCCATAGCCGCCACGGTGAAAAACACGGGCCAAACCGGGGTGGAGATGGAAGCGCTGACGGCGGTAAGCCTCGCGGCGCTGACGGTCTATGACATGGTAAAAGCCGTGGATAAAACCATGGTGATTTCGCAGGTGCGCCTTGTGCTGAAAGACGGCGGCAAATCCGGCTTGTTTGAGGCGGAATGATGGGCAAGGGGCGGTCCTTGGAGTTGTATTTCATTGACGGCAAGCCCGATAGCATGCTGACCTCTGAAGTGCCGAACAGGACCGGTCATGTGCTGAAGATCCCGCGCACCCGCATTGCCGAGGCCCTGCGGCGGGATGAGTCGGAATATACCGGCGTGTATATCCTGCTGGGCGATGCCGAGGGCCAGCCGCAAGCCTATATCGGCGAGGCCGAGGAACTAAAGAGCCGTATTCGCGGCCATGTTGCGAAGAAGGACTGGTGGGAAACGGCGGTGCTGATCACCTCTGCCGCCAATAACCTGCATAAGGCGCATGTGAAGTATCTGGAATCACGGCTGGTGGAGCTGGCGCTGGAGGCCAAGCGGATGCCTTTGGAAAACGGCAATGCGCCAACGCGCAGCAGCCTTTCAGAGGCGGGCGTGGCCAATATGGAAGGGTTTCTGGAGGTGCTGATGATGGTGCTGCCGGCGATTCAGGTGGATATGTTTGTGAGCAAGGTGCAGCGGCCAAAGGTCGTTGCAAACGATTTTTCCGATTTGAAGACACCTGTATTTGAATTAAGAATCAAGAAAGATAATCTTTTGGCTACGGCTGAAATGCGTGATGGCGAAATGGTTGTTTTGGCTGGCTCCAAGGCTCGTTGCGAGTGGGTCGGGAAAACGGCTTGGAATACAAACTACCAAAAGCTACGTATGAGTTTAATTGAGACAAACATTCTGGATGCTCAAAGCTCCAAAGCTGTATTTATGGAGAATTATGCCTTCAACAGCCCCAGTGCGGCAGCTGCGGTGATCACTGGACGCGCCGCAAATGGCCGGACCGAATGGAAGCTAAAAGGCACCAGCAAAACCTATGCTGACTGGGAAGCCGAGCAACTGGAGAAAGACAATGAACATGGCCCTAACCTCCGTTTCTGACGCGCTAAAACGCGTAATCGATCTTTGCCCCGTTATGGATGTTGAAACCGTGCCGCTGGACAAGGCCGCTGGCCGCGTGCTGGCCCGCCCGATGGTCGCCACGCGCAACCAGCCGCCGTTTCGCTCTTCTGCCATGGATGGCTATGCCATTTGTGTCGACGACCTGCACCCGGGCGCGCGGCTCACTATTATCGGAGAATCTCCGGCGGGCGGGGAGTTTACCGGCACGGTCAGCGCTGGCGAAACGGTGCGGATTTTTACCGGCGGGGTGGTGCCTGAAGGGGCGGATCGGGTGATTATTCAGGAAAATGTCGCGCGCGAGGGGGAGGTTATCACGCTGAACGAGGCCCCCGGCGAAGGCATGAACCTGCGCCCGATGGGGGCGGATTTCAAAATCGGAGATACGCTAAGCGCCCCGCGCCGCTTGCGCGCGGCCGATGTGGCCCTGCTTGCGGCGATGAACCTCCCCGAAATTCCGGTTTTTCGCAAACCGGTGATAGCCGTTATTCCCACGGGCGACGAGCTGGTTATGCCCGGCGAGACCCCGGGGCCAACCCAGATTATCACCTCCAATAACTACGCCATCAAAGCCCAGCTGGAAGCACAGGGG
>JALSHK010000462.1 GCA_026982275.1 Paracoccaceae bacterium
CGGGAAAGCTCCCGGTATAGCGCCTCCCGGCTTACGCCGATATCCTCGGCAATATGATGCCACTGCCCCTTCGCCGGCAAAATGCCACCATGCCAGATCAACCATGCAGAAAGCCTTTCCGACACTGTTTTGAGCGCCAATATCTCCGCGCGGCGCCGCGCAACCCGAACCTCGTCCGCCAGATGCAGCGCATAGGATTGTGCGGCTTCGGCATTTTGCGATAGCAGCTTTTGCACCGCATTAACCGAATACCGCCGCAGGCTGGTTCGCAGCATGCAAACCGCATCACAATGGTAATGTGTTGTAAAAACCGACGCTTCAGCCAGAATCGCCCCTCGCTGCGCACGCTGCAGAACAACCCTGCCACCATCTTCCTGAAAGCGCAACAAATGCACAAGGCCGCTCTCGACCACAAAAAGCCCCGTTACCGGATCTTCGATCTTAAGCACCGTTTCATTTGGCATAAATTCGCTTAACCGGCTTGGTAAAAGCGCTAAATAATGGGAGAAAGCCTTCAACATGATAGCTATCATGTGTTGTGCTTGGGAAAAATGCAAGCCTTGCGAGCACACTAGAATCAGGGAAACCAAATGATAAAATATATATTGCTAGCCACCGCCATCGCCAGTCCGGCCTGGGCGCAAATGCCCCATGCCGGGGAAATGGGCCAAATGCAGGGCATGAGCCCTGGCAGCCCCATGGCGGGCATGAATGGCGCTGAAGGCATGGAAGCAGGCGGTTCTGGCGGCATGGAAATGCAATATATGCCCGGTATGATGGAAATGATGGGCGGCATGATGAAGATGATGCAATCCATGAACGACAAGCCCGCCGGCATTGCTGGCTCTCCTCTTTCCGAGCCCGGTCAATCCGCCTTTGCCGCCATTGCCGAGGTGGTTCGCCAGCTGGAATCCGATCCGCAGACCGACTGGAGCAAGGTCAATATTGACGCCCTTCGCCAACATCTGCGGGATATGGATGTGGTAATGATTGACTCCGGAGTATTAACCGAAGAATTGGAACGTGGCCTTCGCTTTCGCATTACTGGCGGGCCGGATGCGGCACCTTCCATAACCCGTATGGTGCTGGCCCATGCCGGTATTATGGACGGTGTGGAGCAGTGGCGATATACTGCCCGGGAGCTGGATAACGGTGCAATCCTCGAAGTGCAGGTGCCTGAAGGTGATCTCGCCAAGCTCAAAGGCCTGGGGTTTTATGGTTTGCTGGCCTCGGGTATGCACCACCAGCCCCATCATTGGGCGATCGCGAATGGCAGCGGTATGGGCGGCTAGGTTGCCGGTGCGGTGATCGCGGCCCAATGGTAAAACCGTGATCAAGCGAGACCAGATATCGTCCGGCATTGGCCGGAAGCGCTTCCGCGCAGGCAGTCTGCGCGAATGTGCCTTATGCAGCCAACCCGATCCCTGCCCGGCGATCAATCTTGCGAACAGAAATATGCATCCAGATCGTCAAGCCCGCTACCATTGCCGCAAGCAGTGCAAAAGGTGCAGCCCAAACCCCGGTAATATCCAGCAACAAGCCAAACACTATCGGCAGGACAAAGCCCCCAAGCCCGCCAATCATGCTGACAAGCCCGCCAACCGCCCCGATATGCTCCGGATAATAGGTTGGCACATGTTTGAAAACCGCCGCTTTGCCAAGGCTCATGGAAAAGCCGAGCACCACCGTAAGCGTTACGAAAAGCGGCAAAATCGCACCAAACAAGGCCATGGCCAGGAGCAAGCCCGCCGAGCTGAAAAAAGTCAGATACATCACCCGCCGAGCGCCCCATTTATCGGACATCCACCCCCCGACAGCACGAAAAACCGAGCCGGGAAGCGCATAAAGCGCCGCCAGCGTGCCGGCCAGGGTCAGCTCAAGCCCGTAAGCGCCCACATAATAACGCGGCAAAAAGGAGGCGAGGGCGACGAAGGCACCAAACACAAAGAAATAATATAGCGAAAACCGCCAGACCTGAAGGTGCTTGAGCGGCACAAGCTGGGCGTGAAGGCCGGTAGCTTCGCAAGACATGCCGCGCGCGGCCTGCACCGGATCCTGCTTGGCAAAGACAAAAAACCCGAGCGCTGTAAGCGCCAGCACCATGGCATAGATCCGCACTGTATTTTCCCATCCGAAAGCCAGCATCAGAAAGGGCGCTGCAAAGCTGGTCACTGCGGCACCGACATTCCCAACGCCAAACAATCCCAGCGCCGTGCCCTGCCGTTCGGCCTCGAACCAGCGGGCGACATAGGATACGCCAATGATGAACGAGCCCCCCGCCAGGCCAAGCCCCAGCGCGGCCAGCAAAAACATGGCATAGGATTGCGCCCATGTCAGCATCCACACAGCGACGGAGGTTGTCAGCATTTGCAGCGGAAATACCACCCGCCCACCGTATTTTTCGGCCCAGATGCCCAGAAACATGCGGCTGATCGAGCCGGTCAGCACCGGCGTGGCCACCAGCAGGCCGAATTCCGTGTCGTTCAACCCGAGATCCTGCTTGATCTGCACCCCGATGATGGAAAACAGCGTCCATACCGCAAAACACACGGTAAAGGCGAATGTGCTGAGGCCAAGGGCGCGGTATTGGTCAGGTCTGGCGGTAGGGGGCATCGAGGGTCTCCGTAGGTGTCTGCAATTAAAGGGTTAACAGGGATTCAAGCTCGGGCTTGCAGGCACCGCAATTTGTGCCCGCGCCAGTGCATATGCCGATGGCGGCAACGCTGCTGGCCCCGCCGGCAATGGCGGCCCGAATGGTGTTTTCGCCCACTGCCATACAGGCGCACACGGTGCGACCCGTATCGGGCTGGCCCGATACGGGCAGGCCCGAAAGCGCTGTAAGCGCGGGGGTATTGCTGCCGATCAGGCTGGCGGCATGGCTTCGGGCCACCCCGATCGGGCTCGGGGCGGCAAAAAACAGGCCGCAAAGGGTTGTGCCTTCATGGATGGCCACCCGCACCAGCCCCTGGGCGGCGTCTCGCAAGATACTTACGCTGCCAGTTTCCAGCCCGAGCGTGGCGCGGGCTTGGGCCTGCCAATCTGCGGGCAGCGCCGCGCCGGCCAGCTCGGCCCGCCAGCCGGTTTCGGTGCGGGCAATGGCGCTGTAATCATGGCTGTGCACCGGCATTTCTGCGGTTGAAACCGCAAACCCGTGCCAAAGGGCGGCAAAACGCTGCAGGGAAACCGCGCCCGCTTTCAGCGCGGGCTGGCCCGAAACGGGGTCGGTTGTGCTGCTCACCAATGTGTTGATGCGGGCGTTAGAGGCGGTGGCATTGCTCCAGTGCATCGGCGCAAATACCGTGCCCTTGCGCATATCCGTGGTGATCTGTGCCCGCAAAATGGCCCTGTGTTTGCCCCGCGTGAGCCGCACCAGATCCTGCTTGCCAATGCCGTTGCGCAGGGCATCCTCGGGGTGGATTTCGGCAAAAGGCTCGGGGGTGTGCTGGCTCAGGCGCGGCGATTTTGCGCTGCGGGTCATGGTGTGCCAATGGTCACGAATACGACCGGAGTTCAGCGCGAGCATGGCGGTTTCAGCCGGTATCGGCGGGGCGGAAACGGGCAGCATGCGGGCCGTGCCGCCAGCATGAAAAAACCCGCCCTTGGCAAAAAAGCGGCCACCCCCCTGCCCTTTTGCCGGCACCGGCCATTGCACAGGCAAAAAATCCTCATAGGCGGCGTCAGAGATATCCGCCAGACCACTGATATCAAAATCCCGCCCAAGCGCGGCGGCCTTGCCGGAAAGGGCGGCGTATTCCCTGAAAATTTCGGCAGGGGATTCATAGGCAAAGGCCGCGCCAAACCCCATGCGCTTGGCAACATCGCATATAATCTGCCAATCAGCGCGCGCCGCACCGGGCACAGGCATAAAAGCGCGTTGCAGGCTGATGCGGCGCTCGGAATTGGTGACCGTGCCGGTTTTTTCGCCCCATGTGGTGGCGGGCAGAAAGGCATTGGCCAATTTGGTGGTGTCGGTTTCCACCACATCCGACACCGCCACAAAGGGCACATTGGCAATGGCCTTCGCGACAAAATCCGCGTCGGGCAGCGAAACGGCGGGGTTGGTGCCGATGATCCATAAAGCCTTGATATTGCCACTTGCACAGGCGGCAAACAGCTCCACCGCTTTCAGGCCCTGGGCAGTGCAGATCGTCGGCGCGTTCCATGCGTTTTGCACCATATCACGGTGGCTTTGCTCTTCGATATCCAGATGGCAGGCGAGCATATTGGCCAAGCCGCCCACCTCGCGCCCGCCCATGGCGTTGGGCTGGCCGGTAACCGAAAACGGCCCCGTGCCCGCCTTGCCAATGCGCCCCGTGGCCAAGTGACAGTTGATGATCGCATTCACCTTGTCAGAGCCGCAAACCGACTGGTTGACCCCTTGCGAATAGACGGTGACAACCTTTGGGGTGTCGATCCACAGGTCGCAAAATGCCTTGATTTCTGCATCTGTCAGGCCGCTCTCGACAGGGCCGCCCGCTTGCGCGGCCAGCAGGCTTTCGGCAAAACCCTCGACATGGGCGCTCACATAGGCCTCATCAACCGCCCCTTGGCGGGCGATTTCGGCCAGCAAGGCATTAAACAGGGCAATGTCGCCATCGGGGCGCACCGCAAGGTGCATATCGGCAATTTCGGCGGTGGCGGTGCGGCGGGGGTCTATCACCACCACCTGCATCTGCGGGCGCTTGGCCTTGGCGGCGCTCAGGCGCTGAAACAGCACGGGGTGGCACCATGCAAGGTTGGAGCCGGTGAGCACCACAAGGTCGGCTTCCTCGAAATCCTCATAGGTGCCCGGCACGGTATCGGTGCCAAAAGCGCGCTTGTGCCCCGCCACCGACGAGGCCATGCAGAGCCGCGAATTGGTATCGATATTGGCCGAGCCGATGAAGCCTTTCATCA
Source organism: Paracoccaceae bacterium (assembly GCA_026982275.1). Taxonomy (GTDB): domain Bacteria; phylum Pseudomonadota; class Alphaproteobacteria; order Rhodobacterales; family Rhodobacteraceae; genus UBA3077. The sequence goes on from JALSHK010000462.1 coordinate 4,897, forward strand.
GCTTGTTGGCCACGTAATAATCTTCGGTCAGGATCTGGCCGGACACATAAAACGCAACGCTATCAGGGCCGTGGTCGCGAATCGCGGCGCTGAAGGCATCTGCGGTTTGGGCAATCGCCGTATCCCAGCCCACGGTTTTTCCATCCATTCGCGGCTCGAGTATCCGCCCCTCAAGGCCGATCGTCTCGCCAAGCGCTGCGCCCTTGGAGCAGAGACGGCCAAAATTGGCGGGGTGGTCAGGGTCGCCCTTGACCACGCCACAAGCCTCGACCAGAAGCCCGCAGCCAACGCCGCAATAGGGGCAGGTTGTGCGGACAGGATTCATGCGGCAGACTGCGCTTTCAGACGGCTGGCATCCAGCAGGATACGGCCATTTTCGACCTTGATTTCATAGGTATTAACCGCGCCCTCATCGGCACCTTGGGCCATGCCGGTTTCCAGGCTGATCACCCAGTTATGCAGCGGGCAGGTGACCGATCTGCCATGCACGATCCCCTCCGAAAGCGGGCCGTTTTTGTGCGGGCATCGATCATCAATCGCGAATACTTTATCATCAACGGTGCGGAAAATGGCCACACAGCCATGGGCTGTTTTTATCACCCGCGCGCCCCGTTGCGGAATGCGCTCCAAGGGCGCAATATCTATCCAGTCGCTCATTCTGCGGCCTCCAGTGTCAGGTCTGCCAATACCGCCCATTTTTGCGGCTTATATTCGGGCCTGGCTTGCTCGGCCCATGGGTCTTTGCGATAAACGCTCTGGGAAAGCTCGAAGCGTTCCACAAGGGCTTTTCGGGTCTCAAGCTTGTCCACCACCTGTTCAATCACCCAGTCCAGCCCCACTTTCGCCACCCATTTATAGGGGCGGTCCAGATAGGCAGCACTTTCGCGATAAAGCTGAATGAAAGCCGCGGCAAGCTCCATCACCTCAGCCTCGGTTTCCACCGTGGCCAGCGCCTCGGTTTGTTTCAGCTCCATCCCCGCCGCACCGGCAACCGATACCTGATAGCCGCTCTCCACACAGATCACGCCCAGATCCTTGCAGGTGGCCTCGGCGCAATTGCGCGGGCAGCCAGACACGGCGAGCTTCACCTTATGAGGCGTCCAGCTGCCCCACAGCATTTTCTCCAGTTTGATGCCAAGGCCGGTGCTGTCCTGGGTGCCAAAGCGGCAATGGTCGGTGCCAACGCAGGTTTTGACCGTGCGCAAGCCCTTGGAATAGGCATGGCCCGAAACAAGCCCTGCCGCGTTCAGGTCGGCCCACATGGAGGGCAGGTCCTCGCGCTCCACCCCGAGCAGGTCGATCCGCTGGCCACCGGTTACATGGATGGTCGGCACGTTATATTTCTCGGCCGCGTCCGCAATGGCGCGCAGCTCCTGCGGGGTTGTCATCCCGCCCCACATACGCGGCACCACCGAATAGGTGCCGTCTTTCTGGATATTGGCGTGGTTGCGCTCATTCACAAAACGGCTCTGCGCATCATCCACATAATCGAGCGGGTATTCGCAAATCAGATAATAATTCAGCGCCGGGCGGCAAATATGACAGCCGCAGGAGGTTTTCCAACCCATTTCCTGCATCACCGCAGGAATGGATTCGAGGCTTCGGGATTTGATCACCCGCCGGATATCCTCATGGCTATGGTCGGTGCAGCCGCAAATCCCGGCCTTGGCAGGGGCTTCAAAAGCATCTCCCAAAGTGGCAGCCAGAACCTGCTCCACCAGCCCCGCGCACGAACCGCATGATGCCGAAGCCTTGGTCACAGCCTTGAGTGCGCCAAGATCTGTTGCGCCCGCCTGAACAGCCTCTACAATTGCGCCTTTGCAGATACCGTTGCAGCCGCAAATCTCGGCGCTATCGGGCATGGCGGCTACCATGGCCAGAGGATCCTGCGCCGCGCCGCCTTGGCAGGCGGGACCAAAGATCAGGGTTTCCCGGATGTCGGAAATATCCTCGCCGGATTTCAGCTTGTCAAAATACCAGCCGCTATCTTGCGTGTCACCATACATCACAATGCCGATAATACGATTATCCCGCAGGATCAGACGCTTGTATATGCCGTACCCGGGATCGCGAAACACAATCTCCTCGCGCCCCTCCCCCACGCCAAAATCACCAACGGAGAACAGATCAACCCCCGTCACCTTGAGCTTGGTCGAAACCACAGGAGCCTTAAAGGCAGCAACCTCATCAAGCAGGGTTTTGGCCAGCACGCCGGCCATATCAAACAAGGGTGCCACAAGGCCGTAAACCACGCCGTCATGCTCCACACATTCGCCAAGGGCATAGATATGCGGATCAGAGGTATGCAGGGCATCATCCACCACAATACCGCGCTCGGTATGCAGGCCGGACTCCACCGCCAGCCTTGTTTCTGGGCGAATGCCCGCCGCCATCACCACCAGATCCGCTTTCAGGGTTATGTCTCCATCCAGCAGCACAGCTTCCACATGGCCCTCGCCCAGAATCGCATTGGTTTGCGCTTTGGTAATCACCCGAATGCCCCGCGCCTCCAGCTCCTTTTGCAGCAAATAGCCCGCCGCTGCATCCAGCTGGCGCTCCATTAAATGGCCCATCAAATGCACCACGGTAACCGCCATTCCCTGCTTGTGCAGCGCCGCCGCGGCCTCCAGCCCCAGCAGCCCGCCGCCGATAATCACCGCATTACCGCCTTTTTCCGCCGCGCCCAGCATCACCTCCACATCGTCCATATCCCGAAAACCGATCACGCCGGGCAGATCATTGCCGACCACGGGAATGAAAAACGACGCCGAACCCGTGGCGATGACCAGCTTATCATAGTCTGTAGCTCCACCCGCACTTATTATTCTGCGGGCCTTGCGGTCAATTTTCACTACCGGCTCGTTAAACCGGCAGGTAATACCATGCGCCTGATACCACGGGGCATCATGGGTGATGATATCCGGGAATGTCTGCTCGCCGGCCAAAACAGGGCTTAGCAAAATCCGGTTATAATTGCCCCTTGGCTCGGCCCCGAACAGGGTGATATCATAGCGTGCCGCATCCGCCTCCAGCAAGGATTCCAACAGCCGCCCGGAGGCCATGCCTGCGCCGATGATTACCAGTTTCTCCGCCATTTCAAGCATTCCCCATGATGAATATGATTCTTGCCTTTAATGTATCGCTTGCGCGTGTTGCTGTCTGCTGCTAATAAATCACTATGTTGTTGTGTTTTTTGCAACACCTTGACGGATGCCAAATGAAACACCTGCAAACTCTTAAATATATAGAAAAAGTCGCCCGCGCAGGCAGTCTGCGCAATGCGGCTGAAGAGCTGAATCTCACGGCTTCGGCGCTGAATCGCCGCATATTAGCGGTGGAGGAGGAGTTGGGCGTGGAGATTTTCGAGCGCCATCCGGCGGGATTGCGGCCCAATATTGCCGGAGAAATCCTGCTCAAACATATTCGTGACCAACTGGCGGATATGGAAAGGGTGCATTCACGCATCGCGGATCTGACAGGCATGCGCGCCGGGCATATCAACATCGCCACCACCCGCGAGCCGGTGCAATATTTCCTGCCCGATCTCATAAAGCAGCATCTGGTGGAATTTCCGGCCGTCACCTTTGCTGTCAATCTTTTCGAGCGCGGCGAGGCCGAGCAATCCCTGCTCGATAACAGCAGCGACATCGCCATAGTTTACGAGCCGATGCACTTACAAGACATGCAAACGGTATTTGCCGGCGCGCAAGAGATGTTTGTGATCATGGCGGCGGATCATCCGCTGGCGCGCAAAACCGGCAAGATCAAAATCTATGAATGCGCCGAATATCCGCTTTTGCTGCCCAAACGCCCCGAGGGCATGCGCCAGGTGCTGGACAATCTGGCCGCAAAGCTGGGATTCGCCCTGACCCCGGCGGTGGAATCCAACAGCCTGGATTTATTGCGGTTAATGGCGCAAGATACCCGCGCGCTCAGCTTCAGTCTCGCGGTAAACCTGCGGCCCGACCTCAAGGCAGAGCGCATGCTCTCGCGCCCGCTGGACCTGCAAGGCGTGCCGATGGGAATACTTTTTGCCGGCTATCTGCGAGGCCGCACCCTGCCCGTGGCCGCTGCGCGTTTTCTGGAGGTTATCAACAGGGAACTGTCCCGGAAATTCGGGTAGCCGGTATAATTTCAGCGCTATTACAGCGTTTCGGCTTTTCATCGAGCCCGGGAAACATGCCCTGCCA
>JALSHK010000463.1 GCA_026982275.1 Paracoccaceae bacterium
GCCGAGCGGGTGCGCGAGGATGTGGGCAAAGCCGCTGCGGCGCAAAACGCTGCCGAAAGCCAGCTACATGACGCGCTACGCTGGCTGCAAGAAAGCGCCGAAAACCCCGATCTGGGGTTGGATGCGCCGCTTGATGCCATGTCTCGTGTGCTGATCGAGCTGCAGGAGGTGCAGCAAGGGGTGGAGGCCGCGCTGCTGCGGCTGGACATAGATCCATACGAGCTGGAGCAGGTTGAGGAGCGCCTGTTTGCCCTGCGTGCCATGGCCCGCAAACACAAGATCCTGCCCGACGAGCTTCCGGCGTTTCTGAAGGAACTGCAAGGCCGGATGCAGGGTATTTCGGAGGGGGACAGCCGGATTGCCGGGCTTGCAGCGCAGCGTGAGCGCGCGCTGGGCGTTTATAATGCAGCGGCTGACACGCTGCATCAGAACCGTCTGAAATTTGCCAAGAGGCTGGATAAGGCCATGCATGCAGAACTGGCGCCATTGAAAATGGAAAATGCGGTTTTCAAAACCCTGATTACGCCGGCTTCGCCGCGTGTTTCCGGCAAAGACGAGGTCAGCTTTCGGGTTTCCACCAATCCCGGCGCGCCGGCAGGAGATATCGGAAAAATCGCTTCGGGCGGCGAACTGTCGCGGTTTCTGCTGGCGCTCAAGGTCTGCCTTACTACCCGAAGCGCCGGGCTGACGCTGGTCTTTGACGAAATCGATCGCGGGGTTGGCGGGGCCACGGCCGATGCAGTCGGGCGGCGTTTGGTCGCTGTCGCACGCGATGCGCAGGTGCTGGTTGTGACCCATTCTCCGCAGGTGGCGGCCATGGGGCAGGGGCATTATCTGGTCTCCAAATCGGTAAGCCAAGGGCAGACCCGCACCGATGTTTCGGAGCTTTCCGCGCCCGGGCGGCTTGATGAAATCGCGCGTATGCTGGCTGGAGATGTGGTCTCGGATGCGGCTCGCGCAGCCGCAGCCGCGCTGCTGGATAGCGCGGCCGCTTCCTAAATAGGCACGAAAACCGCTCTTAGCCAAACCTGCGTTTTCGCGGATACCTTGCGCGTCCGGGTAAAATGCCCAACCTGCGAGCAGCCCGGAAGCATGGTGGTATCCTGCAACATCAAAGGCAACCAGCACATGCGCTGCCATTGCGAGCATTGCGGTGCCGGTTTCATAGAATAACCGTCCGCCCTAAACGCCTCGAAATCCAGGGCGGACGGCGGACGGTTTAAGTGAGCAAAAGATCGTAATGCATTGAATTGTTGCCAAAAATGGTGCCCCATGACGGATTTGAACCGCCGACCTACTATTTACGAAACAGTTGCTCTACCACCTGAGCTAATGGGGCCTTAGGCGCGGTTTATCCGCCTGGGCCTTGGCTTTCAAGAGTTTTTCTGCCATTTTCAGCGCGGCACTCATGCTGGAAGGGTCGGCCAGGCCTTGGCCGGCGATATCAAAGGCGGTGCCATGGTCGGGCGAGGTGCGGATAAAGGGTAAGCCAAGGGTGATATTCACCCCCTTTTCCAGCCCCATATATTTTACCGGTATCAGCCCCTGATCATGATATTGCGCCACCACCACATCGAAATTTCCCTGCCGCGCCATCATAAAAACCGTATCGCCGGGCCACGGGCCGCTTACTTCCAGCCCCTCGGCCTGCATAGCCTTGATCGCGGGGGAAATGATGCGGATTTCCTCGTCGCCAAAGCGCCCGCCCTCGCCCGCATGCGGGTTAAGGCCCGCGACGGCAATGCGGGGGCGCCCCACCCCCATGGCTTGCAGCCCCTGTTGTGCCAGCCGGATCGCATGGATCTGGGCGTTAAAATCCGCAGCCTCGATCGCATCGCGCAGCGCCATGTGGATCGTCACCAGCACGGTTTTTATCTCGTCATTGGCCAGCATCATCGCTACCTCGGCCCTGGCATGATCCGCCAGAATTTCGGTATGGCCGGGATAACTGTGCCCGGCGGCCTTTAGCGCTTCTTTATGGATTGGCGCGGTTACAATTCCCGCGATCTCGCCGCGCATGGAAAGCTCGATTCCCCTGGCGATGGCGCTATAGGCGGCGGCGCCTGCTGTGGATGAAATCCCGCCTATGGGTGGCAGGGCGGGCAATGCGCTGGTGGCCAGAAGGTTAAATCCGCCCGCGCGGCGGTCTGTGATGCTGGCCATTTCATAAAGCGGCAATGCAAATGAATGCGCCGCCGCTCGCATAACCAACGGATCCCCCAGAATAGGAAATGCCGACGGATCGGGCAATTGCGCCAAGGCTTTCAGCGTTATTTCCGGGCCAATGCCTGCGGGGTCACCCATGGTCAGGGCTAGGGTTTTCTGGGTCATAGGCCTGATTAACGCGGGCTTAACCATGCTGGCAAGGAACAATTTTAGCTTTAGCGCCTTGGTAAGGTTTCACATCCTATATTGGCCTCGGGAAGTGGAATAAATGGGGGCCGATATGGCAGGGAAACCGGGGGACAATTTGCGCCCTATTATCATTATCAAGCGCAAGAAAATCATCGCGGGCGGCCATCATGGCGGCGCGTGGAAGGTGGCCTATGCGGATTTCGTAACCGCGATGATGGCATTCTTTTTGCTGATGTGGCTGCTCAATGCCACCTCCGAGGAGCAGCGCCAGGGCATTGCCGCCTATTTTAACCCGGGCATCCCGATTTTTGCCGAAGATGGCGGCGGCGCGGGGATGTTTGGCGGGGAGACGGTTTTCTCCGAGGATAGCAAAACCAATGTTGAAAGCGGCACGGTGGGCGAGCTGGCCGAGGATGTGTCGGGGCAGGATGGCTCGACCGGCACTTCGGCTGCGGATCCAAGCGGTGAGGGCGATGTGTCCGATGCGCAATTTGCCGAGGTGGAAAACATGTTTCGCGGCAATACCGGCGAAAGCTGGGTCGAGGATCCGCTGCTCAAGCATGTATCCACCCGCGTGACCGATGAGGGGCTGATTATCGATGTGTTTGATCTGCCGGATTCGCCGCTGTTTAATGCCGGAACCAACCAGCCGACGCCTAAACTGTTTGCGCTGCTGGAAATGATCAGCCGGGTGCTGGGCACGGTGACCAATGAAATTGCGCTGGTGGGGCATATTGATGCCGCGCCCGAGGGCGAAAATGCGCCGGATGGCTTTGCGCTCACCGGCGGGCGGGCCTTGATGGCGAATGCGATTATGCTTGAGCATGGTATCGAGCCGCAGCGCTTCCAGCGCCTTACCGGAGCGTCGGATCGCAAGCCGGTGGGCGAGGGCGCGCCGTCTTATCGCAACCGGCGGCTGGAAATCACCTTGCTGAGGAATGATCGCTAGGGGCTAAATTTAGATACAATTTTGTCTGTTAGCGGGTTCTTAACCGAAGCGGGCCAAGAGTGGGAGCTGAACATGTAGTTTCGAATTGAAAAGGATTTTCGATGACCCTCTCCAGCTCTATGAATGCGGGCGTTTCCGGCCTGAATGTGAATGCCAGCAAGCTGGCCACGATTTCGGATAATATCGCCAATTCCAAAACCTTTGGCTATAAACGCGTGGATGCCGATTTCACCGCGATGACGCTTTCAGGCCGCGCCGGTGGCTATGTGGCGGGCGGGGTTCGGGTTTCGACCTTTCGCAACATCTCGACGCAGGGCTCGCTGATTACGACCGCCAATTCGATGGATATCGCCATCGGCGGGCGCGGATTTTTGCCGGTTACGCCCAGCTCGTCCCTGGCCGATACCAGCGCCGCCTTGCCACTGCGCCTGGCGACCACCGGCTCTTTTCGCCCCGATGCCGAAGGGGTTTTGACCAGTAATAGCGGCTTGGTGCTGATGGGCTGGCCTGCGGATCCGGACGGCACCTTTCCGCCCTTTCCCCGCGATAGTGCGGCCGGGCTGGAACCGGTAAATATCGCCCATAACCAGTTTGCGGCCAATCCTACCACCGAAATACAGCTCGGGATCAACCTGCCCGCCACCGCCACACAAGCGGGCGGCACGGGCGATCCGTTTGATCTGTCGATCGAGTATTTTGACAATCTCGGCACCACCCAGACCATGACCGCCACCTTCACGCCGATTGTGCCGGCCACAGGGCAATCCAATCAGTGGACGATGGAAATCACCGATCTGGCCACCGGCGCAGCCCCGATTGCCGAATTTACCGTGCAATTTGATGCCACCACCGCCACGGGCGGCTCGCTTTTGAGCGTAACGCCGGTTTATGGCGGGGTTTATAATGCGGCTACGGGGGATATGAATGTAACCTTTGATCGCGGGCCGGTGGATATCAATATCGGCCTGCTTGGCTCGAATAACCGCATGACCCAGCTTTCCAGCAGCTTTGCGCCGATTAACCTGTCCAAAAACGGCGCGCCTACGGGCAATGTGATCGGTATGGAAATTGATAAAAACGGGGTAGTATCGGCCAATTACGATACCGGATTTGCCAAGGAAATCTTCCGCGTGCCGCTGATTGATGTGCCCAATGCCAACGCGCTGGAAGCCCTGCCAAACCAGACTTACGCCGTCACCCGCGATAGCGGCGCGATGTTCCTCTGGGATGCCGGATCCGGCCCCACGGGCGAGACTATCGGCTATGCCCGCGAGGAAAGCACCACCGATATCGCCGGAGAGCTAACCTCGCTGATCCAGACCCAGCGCGCTTATTCCTCCAACGCAAAAATCATCCAGACCGTGGATGAGATGCTGCAAGAAACCACCAATATCAAGCGTTAATGGCCATTTGAAAGGGGTTAAGACATGAGTATTTCAGCTGCAATATCCAACGCCTATTCAGGGCTAAGCTCGGTGTCGCGCATGGCCGAAACCGTGTCCAACAACATTTCGAACGCGATGAACGAAAACTATGCCCGCCGCGAGGTGATTGCCGGCCAGCGGGTGCTGGGCGGGCAGGGCATGGGGGTTACGGTCTCCTCGATTGACCGCGCAATGGACCAGCTCGCCACCGCCTCTCGCCGTTCGCGCGGCGCGGAATGGGGCAATGCCAATGTGCTAAGCCAGGCCAATGCCCGCTTGGCTTCGGCGATGGGCGTGCCCGGCGATGCCGGCGCGCTTGGCAGCCGGATGCTGGCCTTTGATAACGCGCTACGCAGCGCGGCGGATAATCCGGCCTCGGCCCCCGCGCGCGAACAGGTGCTGCGCGAGGCGGGTAGCCTGCTGGGCACGGTGAAAAGCATTTCGACCCAGACCATGGCGGTGAGGATGGATGCAGACGCCCAGATCGCGACGCAGGTGCGCGATGTGAATGTGGCGCTGAAAAAGATCGAAGCGGTGAATATGGAGATCAGGCTACGGCAAGGCAGCGGCAATACCGCTGCGCTGGAAGACGTGCGAAAACAACTGATTGATGAAGTATCCAGCCTGATTCCGATCAAGCAAATATCCCGCGAAGGCGGGGTTGTGGCGCTCTATTCCGAAGGCGGCGCGGCGCTGATCGATGGCAAGGCTTCCGAGCTTGGCTTTACCGCTACGCCGGTGATTACGCCGGATATGACATTGGCTTCCGGTGCGCTTTCAGGGCTTACGATCAACGGCCGTCCGATGAGCATCGGCACCGGCAGCGGTCAGCTCGAAGGCGGCACATTGGCGGCGGCGTTTAACGTGCGCGATGTGCTGACGCCTGAATTCAACGCGCGGATCGATGCCGTGGCGCTTGATATTCTGGAGCGCTTTCAAAACCCGACCACCGACCCGAGCCTGACAGCGGGTGATGCCGGGCTATTCACGGATACCGGCGCGGCCTTTGTGGCGGGCAACGAACTGGCGCTGGCCCAGCGGCTGGAGATTAACGCCGCCGTAGATCCTGCTCAAGGCGGCGATCTTTGGCGCTTGCGAGACGGGATAAACGCGGTGGCGCAAGGCCCGGCGGGCGATGACAGCCAGCTTCGCCGCATGGTGGATGCCATGGCCGCCGAGCGCACCCCGAGCGCGGCGACAGGGATGATCAGCCTGTCCAGCGCCACCGAGCTGGCCGAAGGTATCACCGCATTGGTGGCGGCGCAGGCCTCGCGGGCCGAAAGCACCAGCGCCTATAATGCCGGCCAATTCGACATTCTGCGCCAAAACGAGCTGAGCATTACCGGGGTGGATACCGATTATGAAATGCAACAATTATTGATGATCGAGCAAGCCTACGCCGCCAATGCGCGGGTGATTTCGACGGCGGATCAATTGATGCAAACCCTGCTGGAGATCTAGATGTATACCGGAGTTTCAAATCTTGCGACCAATATGCAAATGGCCCGCGCCAATAGCCAGACCAAGCTGGCGCTGAATACCGCCGGACAAGAGGTATCTAGCGGCAAGAAAGCGGACCTGATGGAGGCCACAAAAGGTGATTATGGCCCGCTATTCTCGATCGAGCGTAATCTTTCACAGCTATCGCTGCGGGCGGGCGCGATCAGGGATGCCTCGGCCAAAGCTGCTGCGACCCAGCTGAACATGCAAAACATTCAGGATACGCTGGCGGGCTACGGCGTGGAGCTGTTGGCGGCCACGGATATCAACAGCCAATCACAGGCCTTTGCCGTCGCCTCTTCCGCGCGTGGCGCGCTTGACCGGATGGTCTCGGCGATCAACGCGCAATATGCGGGGCAAGCCCTGTTTGCCGGCGCGGGGGTAGACGGGGCGGCGGTGGTGGATGCCCAGACCATGTATAATGACATTGCGGCACTCACAGCGGCGGCACCGGATTCCACTACTGCGATTGCCGCGATTGACAACTATTTTTTTAACCCCGCTGGCGGGTTTATGACCACGGGTTTCACGGGCTCGCCGCTGGATGCACCGGGGGCCGAGATAGCCGATGGCGAAGTGGTGAATTACAGCCTGCGCGGCGATGATCTGGCGATCCGCAACGCGCTGCGCAATGTGGCAATGGCGGCGGTGGCGGCAAATGGCGATCATGGCGGTAGTGCCCAGGATGGCATGAATATGCTGGCCGAGGCCGCTTCGGGGGCGATATCGGCCAATGACGGGCTGATCGGCTTGCGGCAGGGGCTTGGATTCGTGGAAAAGCAGATCGATAACGCGGCAGCACGCAACACCTCTGAAACCTCGGTTTTTACCATAAACCGAAACAGCATTCTGGCGGCGGACCCTTACGAGGCCGCCACCCGCTTTCAGGCCCTTGAGGGGCAAATGGAGGCCATCTATCTGATGACCTCACGGCTTTCCAACATGAGGCTGCAAAACTATCTGAGGTGAAACCTTTGAATAAATTTTTCAATACGTTAGCTTGCGCCAGTATGGCCACGCTTGCGGTATTATCCCTTCCGGCTCTGGCGCAGGAAGTGCGGATCAAAGACCTTGTCGAAATAGACGGGGTGCGCGGCAATGATCTTGTCGGTTACGGGCTTGTCGTGGGGCTGAACGGCACTGGCGACGGGCTACGAAATTCGCCCTTCACCGAAGAGGCGATGACCAATCTGCTGGAGCGGCTGGGGATAAATGTAACCGGCGAGAGCTTTCGTTCCAAAAATGTGGCGGCGGTGCTGGTGACGGCCAATCTGCCGCCCTTTGCGCGAGCTGGCGGGCAGATCGATATCACGGTTTCCACCATCGGGGATGCTAAAAGCCTGCTGGGCGGGACCTTGATCATGACCCCGCTAAATGCCGCAGACGGGCAGATATATGCGGTGGCCCAAGGCTCGGTAATCGCGGGCGGGGCTACGGCGGGTGGCGCTGCGGCCACTGTTACGCAAGGGGTGCCGACCTCCGGTGTGATCCCCTCTGGCGCGCGGGTGGAGCGGGAGATAAATTTCGATTTCAGCGCGGTTCGGCAAATGCGGTTGGCGTTACGGGATCCGGATTTTACAACGGCGGCCAGAATCGAACGGGCGATCAACGACCGCTTCGGCGCGCCATTGGCGAGGATGCTGGATTCCGGCACAGTGGCGCTGAATCTGAATCTGTCCAACTCGCCTTCACCTGCGCATTTGGTGGCGCTGCTGGAGAATATAGAGATAACGCCGGAACAGCGGGCACGGGTGGTGGTAGACCAGCGCTCCGGCACGATTGTGCTGGGGGCGGATGTTAAGATCAGCCGGGTTGCGGTTTCGCAAGGCGGGCTGACGCTTAGAGTCGAAGAATCCCCGATCGTGGTGCAGCCCAACCCGTTTACTATCGGAGGGCAACCGATTGTGGTGCCCAATACCAGAGCAACGATTACCCAAGATCCCGGCACGCAGATGGCGCTGGTGGAAACTGCGGTTTCTTTGCCGGCGGTGATCGAAGGGCTGAATGCGCTGGGCGTTGCCCCGCGCGATATGATCGATATCCTGAAGGCGATCAAAGCAGCTGGTGCCTTGCACGCGGAGTTTATTGTCCAGTAGTAGGGTGAATGCATTTCGCTGCGTCGACCCACAACGCCCAGTCAGGGGGGATTTGCGTTTGCGCAAGAGGGGGATGAAATCCCCCGTGATACCGAGCGTAGCGAGGCCAGGTTTGCCCCGCGCTTGAATTTGCGAAGCAAAGAAAGCGCGGGGCAAAGACAAGATTGCGGAGGAGGACAGATCACAGCCTGTAACGCAGTCCGCCTTTCCCTCGGGGCAGGGTCAAAAATTCCCTTTATGGAAGCCTGGCGCACCCCACCCGCTCGGGAAAGGCGCGGTTTTCAGCAAGCTGAAACACGGGTTGCCGCCGACCGCGCTTCATTGATAGCTTTGCACCAAAGCGCCCGCAATCAGTGACCAGCCATCGGCCAGCACAAAAAAAGCCAACTTGAATGGCAGAGCTATCACGGCGGGAGGGACCATCATCATGCCCATCGACATCAAGACGGCGGCGATGACCAGGTCAATGATGAGGAATGGAAGAAAGATCAGAAAGCCGATCTCGAAGCCGCGCTGAATTTCGCTGAGCAGGAAGCTCGGGACAAGGATGCTGAGGGGCGTTTCGCCTTCCACCGGAGCGTAAGGCGCGGATTTGATCATCAGGTCAAGCGTTTCGGGCTGAACGCGACCCATCATGAAAATTTGAAACGGAGCGCGGATGTTGTCTATTGCCGCTTGGGTGCCGATGCTGCCATCCATAAGCGGCACCACGCCGCTATCCCATGCCTGATTAAACACCGGCGCCATCACAAACC
>JALSHK010000464.1 GCA_026982275.1 Paracoccaceae bacterium
GCGCCGCCTCCACCCCTTGCTGCACCTCCTGCAGCTCGATCAGCACACGAGACATGGCATCAAGCGACGCATCCAACCCCAGATCGGGGTTTTCGGCGCTTTCTTGCAGCCAGCGTAGCGCGTCATGTAGCTGGCTTTCGGCAGCGTTTTGCGCCGCAGCGGCTTTGCCCACATCCTCGCGCACCCGCTCGGCGGCTTGCATATGTCGGCGCTGTTTATCCAGCGCGTCATCCTCGCCGACTTGCGGGGCCAAGGCTTCCAGCTCCCGCACCGCATGTTCCAGATATTCGGCATCCTCTTTGGCGGCAGTGATCTCGTCCTGCGCCGCTTGCAGCTGCTTTTCCGCAAGGGCCAGCGCCTGCCACGCTTTGGACACACGCGCCAGCAGCGCCTCGTTTCCGGCATAGCTATCCAGCAAATTCCTATGGGCCTTGGCATCCAGCAAGCCGCGATCATCCTGCTGGCCATGCACTTCGACCAAGGCCATACCGAGCGCATGCAGAACCTCGGTCGAGCAGGCCCGGTCATTCACGAATCCGCGTTTGCGCCCATCGGGAAAATTCAGCCGCCGCAAGATAAGCTGGCCATCAAAAGGCAATCCAGCCTCTTCAAGAATACGCGCCGCCGCATGGTCCATCGGCAACTCGAAAACCGCAACCACCTCGGCCATAGCCGCGCCTTGACGCACCATGCCCGCCCGCCCGCGCCGTCCCAAAACAAAGCCTAGCGAATCCAGCAGAATCGACTTGCCTGCGCCGGTTTCTCCCGTCAACACATTCAATCCGGCCCTGAAGCCGAGCTCTACACGCTCGATCAGAAGCATATCTTTGATGGAAAGGCTTACCAGCATCTGTCCCGCCCGCCTGTCTGCGTATTATTCTTCCCGCAGAACAGCCTAACGACCGGTGGCCAGCAACGATTGCGCCGCCCCGTTCCAGCTGCTATCGGGATATTGCGCCGCCAATCTTGCCCCTGCCCGCGCCGCCTCTGCACGCAGACCAAGCGATAGATAGGCCTCGACCAGGCGGTGATAGGCCTCCGGCCGATGCGGGGTTTCGCCATATTCGTTCACGACCACCTCAAAACGGCCGATCGCCGCCGGAAACTGGCCCCGCTTCAGATAATAACGGCCGACTTCCATTTCCTTGCCCGCAAGCTGGTTTAGCGCGGTCGTAAACTTTGGCGCGGCCAAAGCGGCGTATTCGGAATTCGGGAATCGCTCCAGCACAATCCGCAAGGCCTGAAGCGCCTGAAAGGTGTTCTCCTGATCCCGCCCGACATCGACGATCTGGTCATAGTAACTCAGCGCGACGAGATAATGCGCCAGAGCTGCAAATTCACCAGCCGGATAGAAATCGATATATCGCTGCGCGGCAGCACGGCTCTCCAGGCGTTTTTTGCCGGCCTGATAAGCCTTGGCCGCCTGAATAACGGCAAATTCGGCCTCTACTGTATAAGGATAGAGCCGCTCCACCTCCAGATACAGGTCTCCGGCACGGGCAAATTTACTGCGCTCGACCTCGGCATTTGCCATAGCGATAATCTGCTGCGGGCTGGTGCTGTCTTCGACCGAAATTTGCCGGTTTCTCCCTGCGCAAGCCGAAACCGTGACAACCAGTGCCAGCATCACTGCGCGCTTAATCCAGACTTGATGACCCATTTGTACCTCGACAATCGCTGTTCACTCTGCAATTCGACCTCGCCGCCCGCTATTGGCACCGCAAGCGGCCCACAACTGCGATTCCGTTTGAAATGGAAAGGCTTGAACGTTGCTAGCATAGAACCGCAGCAGAAAAAACGGCTTTTTACAGCCGACACCCTAGCCGGTGCGCAACAAGGCAAAATTCCGCAGATCGGGGCCTGGAAGATAGGGTAATTCACGGGTGCGGGCCAGACGGAGCGTAGCAGCTCCGGGGTCAGAAAACACTTTGCGCAACAGCTGGTTGGTCAGGGAGTGTCCGGCCTTGTAGGCACGGTATCGCCCAAGAATCGGCGCCCCTGCCAAAAACAGGTCTCCCATGGCATCCAGCATTTTGTGACGCACACATTCATCTTCGCGCCGCGGCCCTTCCGGATTTTTATAGTGATCACCGTCAATCACCAAGGCGTTCTCAAGAGAGCCTCCAAGCGCAAGACCGGCGCGGTGCATGCTGGCAACATCCTCGGCCTTGCAAAAGGTCCGGCAATCGGCGAGGTCATGGAAGAAATTTCCATTCCGCATATCCATACCGGCAGATTGCCGGCCGATTACCGTATTCGGAAAATCAATAGTGAAATCTATTTCAAAGCGATCCATGCAGGATAGCTCGGCAAAAGCATCGCCACTTTCAACACGCACGGCTTTCTGGATTTCCAGCACAGAGACCCTCTGCCCCTGCTCCACAAGGCCGGCCGACTGGATCGCCTGAACAAAGCGGAGCGAACTCCCGTCCATGATCGGCACTTCCGGACCGTCAATTTCCACGATCGCATTATGCACCCCGCAGCCTGCAAACGCGGCCATAAGATGCTCGATGGTCGAAACAGATACTCCTGCCTCATTGCGAATTCCGGTTGATAGGCGGGTATCCTCCACCATATCCCAAAGCGCGGGGATCATATTGTCCCGGTCCCGAATATCGATGCGGCGAAACCAAATTCCCATATTGGCCGCCGCAGGCCTGAGTCGCAATCTGGCCGGCCTGCCGGAATGCAATCCGGTGCCGACAATCCTGATATCTTTTCTAAAACTACGCTGCACAGTATTTGTCTGCCTGAATCTTTTCTGTTTATTTTATGACATTATATATAGGGCAACTTATTGCGATGCGAAACTACCCGAGCCTGTGTATCCGGTCACTCTTTATGTCGAAATGTAACAGCATCTGTATGATCTGCTCTTTCGTGAAACGCTTCCTCGCTTTTCCCGTCCTTTTCGTTGGGCGGACTCTACATCATTCTGGAGGCGCTTTAGGGGCAGGCCACACAGGCAAAGCTGCAGCAGCAGCTGACCACCCCGGATCGTTATGGCTTGCCTGAAGGCCAATGAAAGCCCGCCATTCCCTTAACTTTCCCGGAAAGCCCGTCTTATTTGATCGGTGAAAGGCTTCAGCAAGTAACTGAGGACAGATCTGTCTCCTGTTTTTATATAGACTTCCGCTGGCATGCCCGGCTTCAGCTCGAGGCCTTGAAGCTTGTCAATCTCCCCAGGTCTCAATTCTATGCGGACCGCATAATAGGGGGGAGTTCCGTTGCTTTCCTCGGTCAGATCAGCCGCTATCCGATATACGCTGCCCTCAATGCTGGGGGTGACCCCCCCGGCAAAGGCCGGAAAATTGATTATGACATCCTGACCGAGGCTTATCTGGTCGATATCCTGCGGATTCACCTGCGCATCCAGAACCAGAGTATCCTCGCCAGGAACAATCCGCATAATAACCTGCCCCGAGGCAATAACGCTGCCCGGCCCGTTAACCTGTAGCTCATGCACAAAGCCGGCCTGAGGGGAGACAATATCTATCCGGCGCAATTCGGCCCGGGCAGTTATCCGGCGTTCGTATAGCTCTGAAATCCGTGGCTGGATATCGCGCAGCTCCTCGAGAATCGTCGTCTGGGCATCCTGTCCTATCTGGATAATCTCCAGCTCTGATTCCGTAATCTGGGATTCCACCCGGGCAACGCTCGCCACCATCTGGCCCAGCTCCCCCTCAAGAGAGGCGATTTGACGCTCCAGCCCCATGCTCCGGGAGACCGTAGTCAGCCCGCTTTCAGACAGCTCCATAACCCCGGACAGCTCCTCGTGCAAAAGCGCAAGCTGTTTCTTCTGCGAGGCCAGTTGCATATCCAGCCCGACAAGCTCCTGGCGTGATTGTTCGATCCTGTTTGAAAGCTGCTCAACCCGCCGCGCCTGAAAATCCCGACGGGAGGAAAACAGCTTTTGCTGGCCGGAAATCGTGCGGGCAACCCATTCAGTATCAGAAACCCTGGTCAATTCTTCTGGAAAAACAATACTTTCCAGCCCATCCCGCTCGGCCTCCAGCCGGGCTTTTAGCGCCAATAATTCATAGAGCTGGGTGTTGATGATCTCCAGGCTGCTTTTGGTATCGGTATCATCCAGCCGGATCAGCACCTCTCCGGCCTCCACCGAATCGCCGTTTCGCACATTGAGCACCGCTACGATCCCGCCTTCCAGATGCTGCACCTCCTTGGCATTGCTCTCGACCACGACCCGGGCCTGAACAACGACCGCACCGGAAATCGATGTGGTAAATACCCAGCCCCCGATTCCGCCGACCAGCAGCAGCAATGCAACAAAACCGGATATCTGATACCGGCGCAAAGAACGTTTGGTAGTCATCTTTGGCCACCTCTCTCTGGATTGCCTGCCCCGAAACCGCAGGCGCGTGAATACTCAGACATCAGGAATACCCGCAGCTTTCTGAGGCGCTTTTTGCAGAATTTTGGACAAAATTTCATCCCGCGGACCAAATGCAACCTGCACGCCCTCTTTTATGAAAACGATTTTATCCACAACCTTGATCGCACTTGGCCTATGGGCAATCACCACCACGCTCGTGCCATTTTTTTTCATGGCCGTAATCGCCTTAATCACAGCCATTTCGCCTTCGGCATCCAGGTTGGAATTCGGTTCGTCCAGCACCACAAATGCGGGCTGGCCGTAAAGCGCCCGGGCGAGGCCTATGCGCTGGCGCTGTCCGGCGGAAAGCGAAGCGCCACCCTCGCCAATCTGGGTGCCGTAACCGTCGGGAAGTTGCAAAATCATTTCGTGGACATTGGCCATTTTGGCAGCTTCCACCACCTTTTCAGGATCAGAATCGGGCTGGAACCGGGAAATATTCTGCTCGATGGTCGCGGAAAACAATTCGACGCTTTGTGGCAAATACCCGATATATTTTCCGGTTTGATCCTCGTTCCAATGCTCCAGAGCCGCACCGTCAAGCCGGACATGGCCCCGGCTAGGCGGCCATATGCCGACCAGCGCGCGTGCCAATGTGGATTTCCCCGCAGCAGAAGGCCCAAGAATGCCCAGCGCCTCTCCCGGTAAAATATCGAAATTAATCCCCTGAAGCAGGTTTTTTTGCTGGCCGGGCACGGAGATCAGCAGATTTTCAACCAGAATATGGCCTTTCGGCTTGGGCAGGTCCATTGGAGGCTCCTCTTTTGGCGCACCATCCAGAACCAGATTCAAACGGCTATAGGATTTACGCGCCCCCAGAAAACCGCGCCAATGGGTAATCGCCTGATCGATCGGAGAAAGGGCGCGCGACATGATGATCGTGCCGGCAATCATCGTCCCGGGGGATATCTCCTGCAAAACCGCCAGATAGGCCCCCAGCCCCAGCATGCCCGATTGCAGCATCATCCGTGTCACCTTCGCCAGAGAGCCGATCGCGCCCCCGCGATCATTGGCGCGGGTGCTGTCATTCATGGCCTCTCCATGCAGCTCCTGCCAGCGGGCGCGAATTGCGCCAGCCATTCCCATAGCGCCAATCACCTCCGCATTCCGGCGGCTTTCCTCCGTCCAGGAATTGGAAATCATCGCGGTTTCGTTAGCTTTGGCGGTTGGTTTTCGTGTGATCATCTCGTTGAGCACCGCATAGCCAAACAGGATAATGGCACTCACGACGGCAAAATATCCCATCCAAGGGTGCAGCATGAAAATAACTCCGAGGTAAATCGGCATCCAGGGGGTATCAAACAGGGCCAGCGGTCCCGGCCCGGAGACAAATTGCCGGATTACATCCAGATCCCGCACCGGCTGCGCTCCAACATTGGGGGTGCGCCTTATGGCATGGCTCAATACCGCATCAAAGGATTTTCCTCCGAGCTGCTCGTCCAGCCGCAGCCCGATCCGCACCATAATCCGGGTTCGGATAAATTCCAGAACCCCCATGAAAACATATAGTAAAAATACCAGCGCGGATAAAGCCACAAGCGTAGGCACCGAACCGCTGGTCAGCACCCTGTCATAGACCTGAAGCATATAGAGTGGCCCGGTCAGCATTAACAGATTGGTAAAAAAGCTGAACAGCCCGACGCTGCGAAATGCGTTTCCGCAGGAGCTAAAGGCCTGACGCAATTCAGATTTCTGGATTTCATTCATAAAAATTCACCATCTGGAGCGAAACTGCGGCCTGCCGGAGAAGTCCCGGCAACGCATTGTTAAAATAAATGCGCAAACCGGGAAACCATTACCGGATTGCGCTTTGTTGTGAATATGACCCGCAAAATCACAGGTCATATTTTAGGGAGGAAAACATCAGGCAAATTTGAAGTCATCTTCATGAAGCAGGGTAAGGTTGACATTCGACAGACTGATCGATCCCTCTCCCTGCATATCGATCATGGTGCTTGTGCCATATTGATAGGCCGCAGCCAGCACATCCGCGAAGCTGTTGACCGAGGCAACCCCCGACAGGTCAATCACATCCTCGCTCCCGGCGCCGGCTGTGAAATCGGCAATACGGTCATCGCCAAACTGCCCGGCAAATACGAAGGTATCATTGCCAACCCCGCCATAGAGCGTATCGTTCGATGCGCCGCCAATCAGGGTGTCATCACCTACAAGCCCATAGAGCTTATCCCAGCCGTCTCCGCCATAGAGCACGTCATTGCCGTTATCGCCATAGAGACGGTCATTACCCGCGTCACCATTGATGATGTCATCCTGATTTCCGCCATAAACAAGATCATTCCCGTCTCCACCGGATATCACATCGCTGCCATCATTGCCGTAAAGATTGTCAACCCCGGCACCGCCGGAGAGCGTGTCATTGCCATTGCCACCATATAGCCTGTCATCCCCCAATCCGCCATTCAGCACATCATCGTCATTCAGGCCATAGAGGCGGTCATTGCCTTCTCCGCCGTTCAGGGTGTCGTTGCCATTGTCTCCGCGCAGATAGTCATTGCCCAGATCTCCGTTCAGCACATCGTTTCCTACGCCGCCATAGAGATAGTCAATGGCATCACCACCGGCAAGCGTGTCTGCTCCGGTGCCGCCAAAGAGCCGGTCCGAACCGGCACCGCCGGAAAGCGCATCAGCGCCATCATCCCCATAGAGACGGTCGGCACCGTCGCCGCCATTGACCGTATCATCGCCAAGCCCGCCATAGACCCAGTCATTGCCCGCGTCACCATTGACAATATCGTTGCCGGCATCGCCAAAGACATAGTCATTACCCAGGCCGCCATTGACCGTATCAGAGCCATCGCCGCCATAGGCCCAGTCATTGCCGGCACCGGTATTCACTATGTCATCCCCGCCAAAGGCGCGGATCTCGTCATCACCGGCACCGCCACTGATGGTATCCCAACCCAGACCGCCGGAAATAACAACTCCGGTATCGCTCGCCGGGGCCATGACCGTTAGCGAAACCGTGCCGACAGAGATTCCGCCATTCCCGTCGGAAACCGTATAGGTGAAGGAAGCCGGGCCCTGATATCCGGGAATAGAGGTAAAGACCACATCCCCGGCGGCATTCAGCGTCACTGTGCCATGCAAGGCATCCTGTGCCGATATCAGGCTCAGAGCATCGCCATCCGCATCGCTGTCATTGGCCAGAATAGACGCCGCTTTCACCGTCAGAGCCGCGCCGGACTGAATGGTAAACGCATCGTCATCCTGCACCACCGGTGCGGCATTCAGCAGGCTTTCAATCGCATAGGATACAAGGCCGAAATTCACGATTTCCACATTGGTCAAGGTATCGACATTTGTCGGGTCGGCCAGCTCGGTTACAATATATGTGCCCTCGGCTACCCCTCTCTCGACCAGATAGCTGTCCCGCTCACCCTCGAAATAGGCAATGTCGGCACCGGCCCCGCCATCAAGACGATCCGCCCCGGCTCCACCGATCAGAATATCATCCCCGATTCCGCCATACAAATCATCGTTGCCAGCACCGCCGGAAAGTATATCATTGCCCGCATCTCCGAAAAGATCGTCATACCCGTCCTCGCCATAGAGGGTATCATCCCCCATGCCGCCATAGAGATAATCAAAGAACAATCCGCCATAAAGCGTATCGTTGCCCGCATCTCCGAACAGGCGGTCAAGCCCTTCGCCCCCATAGAGCGTGTCGTTGCCCGCCTCGCCATAAAGGCTATCCCGGCCACGCCCGCCAAACAGGATGTCATCTCCGCCGCGCCCAAACAGGCTGTCATTCCCGTCATCACCGTTCAGCGTATCGCTGCCATTGCTGTCGCCGCCATAAATCCAGTCATCCCCGGCGCCGCCATTCAGGATATCCGTTCCCGTGCCTCCATATATGGCATCGTTTCCGGTATCGCCATTCAGGGTATTGTTGCCAGATTGCCCGTAAAGGCGGTCATCGCCCGCGCCACCGGAAATGGTGTCATCCCCGATACCGGCATAAAGCATATCCGCACCGCCACCACCGGATATGGTGTCATTACCGGCCTCGCCGTATAGCCAGTCATTGCCGGTGCCGCCAATCAGGATATCATCTCCCCCGCCGGCGTAAATGGTTTCACCCGCATCGATGGCCTGTAGCCTATCTGCGGCTTCTGTTGCCGCAGCCCGGACAAGGATGCTCACCACCGCGCTGGAAATGCCTCCAACGCCATCCGAAACAGTATATTCGAATGTTGCCGTCCCGGCAAAGCCCGGTGCCGGGGTGAATGAAATCTGCCCATCCGCCCCCAGCAGAACCGTGCCATTCACCGCATTCTGGGTAGATACCAGGCTAAGGGCATCCCCGTCCGCATCGCTGTCATTGGCAAGCAACACAGCGGCACTCACAGTAAGAACCTCACCGTTACGAACGGTAAATCCGTCATCGGCCACCGCCTCGGGCGCAGTATTCAAAGCCGCCTCTATATCATAGAGAACATCATTGAATATTATGGCCTCTATGCCTGACAGGGTGTCCGAATTCTGCGGGTTTGCAATTTCTGTAACGACATATGTGCCCGCATTGACACCGCGCTCCATAAGGTATTCGGAGCGGGAGCCGGCATAGATCGCCGTATCGTTGCCGGCATCGCCCATGAGGGTATTCGCACCAGCACCGCCGATCAACTGGTCATCCCC
>JALSHK010000465.1 GCA_026982275.1 Paracoccaceae bacterium
AATCGTGGCAAAGCTTGCGCCGCCGAGCATCAGGCCGCGCGGGGATAATTTCTCAAACATAACTCTTGTTCCTTTCCAAAATCCGCGCCCGTTCTCGGGGCGGTTATGGGTAGGACGCGCGCCCTCATCCGATCCTTGGAAATTTTCCGAATTTTTCTCAAAAGCCGCCATGCCGGCCTGCAAAGCGGCCAATTTGGCCTTGGCGCGGGGGGGCGGCACATCCTCTTGCAAGAGCGCTTTGAGCTTTTCAAGATCGTCACTCATTCCAGCATCTCCTCTGCTTGCGCCATCAGGCGGAGTTCTTTCTTCACTTCGTTCATCCGCCAGCTTACCGAGCCTTCCTTTAGCCCCAGCACCTTGCCCGCCGCCGCATGGGTCATTTCCTCGCCCAGCACCAGCGCAACCGTCTCGCGCAGCTCGGGCGAAAGCCGCCCCATGGCGCGGGAAAGCCAGCTCAGGCTTTCCTTTTTCTCCACAGCGGCCTCGCGCTGCATGATTTCCACATCGCCCCAGCCCGTGGCAGCGCGGGCCTGCGCGCCGCGCTTGCGCATCAAATCCCGCCCTGCATTCACCACCACGCGGTAAAGCCAGCTTTCGAATTTGGCATCGCGGCGAAAACTGCCGAGCTTTTTGGGCAGGGCGGCGCAAATATCCTGCACCAGATCCTCGGCATCCGCCTGCTGCCCGAGCGTGCGATAGGCCACCCGATACATCAGATCATAATGCCGCTCCAGCAGCGCATGAAACGCTTGCGCGCTGCCTGCGGCGGCCTCGGCTGCCAATATTTCGCTGCTCTTTTCCATATGTCCTGACTGTATGACGCATGCGCTGCCTCAATCCTTGGCAGAAAAACGCAAAAATAGGAAGCGCGCTAAACTGTCAGGGTGATTTTGCCGATATGCTCGGGGCTTTCAATGCGGGCATGGGCTGCGCTGGCCTCCTCCAGCGGGAAGCTCTGATCCATGATCGGGCGGATCTTTCCCGAGGCCAGCAGCGGCCAGACGCGCGCATTTAGCGCTTCGGCAATCTCGGCCTTGGCCTGATCGGATTGCGGCCGCAGGGTGGCCCCCGTAATCTCCAGACGTTTCATCATGATCCGGGCGAAATTCAGCTCGGCTTTGGCCCCGCCGAGAAAGGCGATCATCACCAAGCGGCCCTCCAGCGCCAGCGCGCGGATATTGCGCGGAATATAAGCGCCGCCCACCATATCAAGGATCAAATCCACCCCGCGCCCATGGGTGATGCGCCTGATCTCCTCGCCAAAATCCTGGGTTTTGTAGTTGATGGCGGCTTCGGCCCCGAGGCTTTCACATAGCGCGCATTTTTCGTCGCTGCCTGCGGTGGTAAATACCCGCGCGCCAAAAGCATGGGCGAGCTGGATCGCGGTGGTGCCAATGCCCGAGCTGCCGCCATGCACCAGAAAGCTTTCGCCCGCCTGCAAGCGCCCGCGCATAAATACCGTGCTCCAGACGGTGAAATAGGTTTCACACAGGGCGGCGGCCTCTACCATGCTCAGGCCATCGGGGACGGGCAGGGCGTGGTCTTGGTGGGTGGTGGCGAATTCGGCATAGCCGCCACCGGGGAGCAGGGCGCAAACCTTATCCCCCACCTGCCAGCGGGTGACGCCTTGGCCAATGGCCACCACCTCGCCCGAAGCCTCCAGCCCCGGCAGGTCAGACGCGCCTTCGGGCGGATCATAAGCGCCCGCGCGCTGGAGCGCATCGGGGCGGTTCACCCCGGCGGCCTCGATCTTGATCAGGATTTCCTCATTTAGCGGCTTCGGCACGGGGCGCTGGCACAGGGCCAGCACCTCGGGGCCGCCGGCCTTCGTGATCTCGACCGCGCGCATCATTAGCGGATCGCCGGTTTGGACTCGGCATAATCCAGATAAAGCTGGCGCACCATCAGGCCCTGCCCGGTGGGCAGCTCGCGATCCTCAAAGCGGGTCACGACCTGCACTTTATTGGCGTTGCCGGTCACGAAGATCTCGTCGGCATTGGCAAAATCTTCCACGGTCAGGCTCTTCTCGATCACCTCGTGGCCCGCCGCTGCCAACAGCTTGATCACCCGCTGGCGGGTGATGCCATTCAGGAAAGTGCCATTGGGCACAGGGGTGTAATACACGCCGTCTTTGATAAAAAACGCATTGGTGGATGCGGTTTCGGCAACATGGCCGTCCAGATCCAGCGACAGCGCATTGTTAAAGCCGCGCGAAACGGCCTCGCGCAGGATCCGGCCATTATTGGGGTAAAGGCAGGCGGCTTTGGCCTCGGTCAGGGCGGTATCCTGATGCGGACGCTTGAAGGGGCTGACGGTGAGGGAAAACGGGCCGGGCTTGGACATCGGCAGGGATTCAAGCACAATCGCGATCTCGGTGGAGTCCGGATCGGCATCAATGAAACTTGCCGAACCTTCGGTGGACCACATCATCGGGCGCAGATAAAGATCAACCCCGCGTGGAAAATTGCGGATGCCGTTCTGGATGATCTGGCGGATTTCGGCGGCGGAATAGGGGCTGGCAAGGCCCATGGCGCTGGCCGAGCGCACCACGCGCTCGCAATGCAGCATGAGGTCTGGCGCATAGCCATTCATCAGGCGGGCACCGTCAAATACCAGCGTGCCTTGCCATGTGGCATGGTCTGCCGAGCCGAGAATGGGCAGATTGGCCTGTGTCCAGTCGCCTTTGAACCATGTCCAAATATCTGTTCCAATTGCCATGTTTTACTCCTGATTATGTATTTTTCCCGGAAGGTCATCCGGGGCTTCGGGGGCTTTGATGTGCTCGAACATCTTGCCGAAAGTTGCGCCGAATTGCTGGCCCAGCGGGCTGTTGCGAAAGCGGGCTTTGGTTTTTTCAAAACTCATCACATTGGCGATGCGGCGGTCAATAAAGGCCTCGGTTTCGCCCGCCTCGTCGCCCAGCCAGAATAGCACACAGGCGGAATAAACCGCGCTCAGCGTCAGGCGCTTGGTATACCAGTTATAATCGCGCGAGGTATCGCCCAGGCTTTCCCAGATCGCATCGGCGGTATGCCACAGCGCCCGCGTGCCGTCACCGGCATTTTGCGGCAGGGCAAAAAACGCCATGGCGCGGCGGACGGCCTCTTTATCGGCCAGCTCCAAGCGCAGCGAAATGGCCTTGGCGACGCGCTCGGAATAGCGCATTTCTGAAAGGTCCAGTTCGGCCATGGCTTTGCGCATATCGGCATCGCCCTGATAGTGATAGCCCAGCGCCAGATCCAGCGGGCCACGGGGGAAGGCAAGCCTGGCCAGCCCCGCGTCCACCCCCGAATCGGCAATCGCGGCTTTAAGCGTGGTATCGGACCAGCCGTCAAACATGACATGCGGCAGCGCGGCGTCTATCACCGCGCGTGTCGCCTCGGCCAAATGCTCCTGCTCTGATTTCTTTTTGGCCATGATCGGCCCCCTAGACAATTTCCTGCCCTCTTGGTATAGAGCGGCTTCCTGCAATTATGCAACACTGATTAGAAAGGTGGTGACTACACCATGCAGGTAATGGTTCGAGACAACAATGTCGATCAGGCGCTTCGCGCTCTGAAGAAAAAGCTCCAGCGTGAAGGCGTTTTTCGTGAAATGAAGCTCAAGCAACATTTCGAGAAGCCTTCCATCCGCAAAGCCCGTGAAAAGGCCGAAGCGGTTCGGCGCGCCCGTAAACTCGCACGCAAGAAATTGCAGCGTGAGGGGATGCTCTGAGTTTGAAGCGCGATCCGAAAAGCGGATACCGGTTTTCGGGTAAATTGCGCGTCAGATAGGATGCTGACCGTTAAGTAGTTATTAACCTCCGTTGGCAACTGCGGGGGTTATTTTTTGGGAGAGGCTTATGAGCAAGACGGACGGATACAGAATCTACGCCATTGGCGACATCCACGGCTGCCTCGCGGCGCTTGAGGAAATGCAGGCGCGGATCAAGGCCGATCTGGTCGCGCATCCCCACCCCAAACCGCTGGTGATCTATCTCGGGGATTATATGGATCGAGGGCCCGATTGCCGCGGGGTGCTGGAAAACCTGATGCAGGCCAGCACGCCCGCGCTTCCGGCTCGCTTTCTCTATGGCAATCATGACAGCTACCCCAAGCTTTATTTGCAGGATCCGCTAGGCCTGCATGGCTGCGCTTTTCACTGGCTGGAGCCGGTGATGGGCGGGCAGATAACGCTGGAAAGCTACGGCGCATGGGGCGCTACGCCGGAAAAGGCCGAGGCATTTTGCGAGGCGTTTCGCGATGTATATCCGCAAGCGCATTATGACTGGCTCGAGGGCTGCGAACGCTCTATCCGGATTGGCGGGTATTTCTTTGCCCATGCCGGGGTGAACCCCGGGCGATCGCTGGAGGATCAGGATGAATATGACCTGATATGGATCCGCAAGCCGTTTTTGAGCTTTAAGGGTGATTTCGGCGCGGTGGTGGTGCATGGGCATACGCCGGTGCGAGAGGTGGAAAACCACGGGAACCGGATAGCGGTGGATACCGGCGCGGTATTCGGCCGGAAGCTTTCTTGCCTGGTGCTGGAAGGCGACATGCAGGCCCTGCTATCGCCTACTGGTCGCGCCGATTGTCCCGTGCATTCAGAATGAACAGGCGCTGTGCGAAAGCTCCATAGCGCGATCAGTGCCATATTGGCTACTGGAGGGGGAATGATGAATGCAGTCTTTTGGCGGCTTTCGCAGGGCAACAGCCATTTCCAAAGCTATAGAGCAAATCCAATTTGATTGGATGCGCTTTAACACGCCCCTCTCCTCGCGCTCCAGATCGCTTTGTATTGATGGCTTCCCGGAATTCTTCCGGTCCTGCTGTATCCAGTGGCTCAACGTTGAAAAGCCAGCCCCAGAATCAGCCGCTGGGGCCAGTTATTGCCTGCCAGACAACTCCGGTTATAAAAATATAATGAACAGGGTAGTCTGCGGAGGGCTTAGTCGGTGCGGTAGTTCTGGCCGATATCGTTTTCGCGCACTTCGCTGGTTTCAATACCCGGAATATTGGCAACCCGCTTCATGATGGCGCTCGGGAAAAATGTAGGCCGAATATCGGCGAATTGCGGAAAATCGTTCAACACATCCGATATGGCGGTCGCACACCACAGCTTGGGCACCGAGCCGCGCGCAATCGAAGCGGCGATCATCGCATCGGCCTGCTCAAGGGTGATCTCGAGCTTTTGCACCTTCACATAATAGCCAAAGCGCGCGTGGTAGGAATTGTAATAATCCGCATAACGGGGGGTTACGCCATAAACCACGTCATCGCGCCGTGGCAATGCGCTATGGCGGAACGAACCGGCAGGATCATAGATGATTTGCTGGGAGCCGTTGATCAGCAGAGCCGAATGCTCGCCAAATTCGCTGCGATCATTGACCATGGTCAGCAGGGTGATAGAGGCCGGAGCCGGATTGGCGACGCGCGAAGCCGCAATTTCTTCGGGCAATGCGGTGCCGGCATTGGGATTAACGCAACCCGATATAAACAGGCTGATCCCGAGGAAAAGAGCTATCGCCGGTATGCGCATCGCCGGCCTCGCTCAGGAGTTGAAAATTGCCAGAAAGACCAAAACACCGATAGAAATGCCGGTTAGCCACACCGTGGCTTTCAGGAATCCTGCATAGGTTTTTTTTTGCTCGCTGATGTCCATACTGCCGTGTTTATATTCGCTCATAATATCACTCCCGTTTCTGGTTGGCATATGTTTGCCAGAAAAACATGCCGAGGGGAAGAGAAATTAAACCTTGCGCCATATAAACGCACCATCTTCCCGACGGTTACGCACCAGCTTCCCCGCCTGATGCAGGTGGTTGAGGTGGCCGACAGCTTCCACCAGCGCCAACCCGTATTCGCCCTCGCCGATTTTTCTCTTGAATAGCGGCGTGAAGCATTCCGCCGCCGTGCGCGATTCCCCGAGATGTGCGGACAGGCGCTCG
Source organism: Paracoccaceae bacterium (assembly GCA_026982275.1). Taxonomy (GTDB): domain Bacteria; phylum Pseudomonadota; class Alphaproteobacteria; order Rhodobacterales; family Rhodobacteraceae; genus UBA3077. The sequence goes on from JALSHK010000465.1 coordinate 5,930, forward strand.
AGCGCGGAATGGTGGTTGTCGATCAGCTGGGCCAAGCGGGTTTTCAGGCCGGTAAAGGGCAGTTTGTGTCCGGATAAAACCAGATGCTGTGGCTGGGCAAAAGCTTTCAGCCGTTCGCAGCTCTGAAGCCATGCGCCCACGGGGTCGGCCTCCGGTTCAGTGGCATAAACCCCGAGATTCGACGAAATTCCGGCAATCACCTGATCGCCCGCGATCACCACATCGTCTGCCCACAGGGTGATATGGTCGGGGGCGTGGCCCTGCCCGAGCCGGACGGTAAATGCGCGGGCCCCGATTCGCAGCGTGTCGCCCTCGTCCAGCCGTTTGAAACCCAGTGGCATCGGGGCCACCACATCGGCAAAATTGAACGGCCGCTCGGATCGGCGCTTTTCATAAAAATTGCGGTCCATGCCGGCGCTGCGATAAAAGGCCAGCGTTTCTTCGGGCCATACCGTTTGCACATCCAATGTGAGCATCCGCGCAAAAAGCCACGCGGTGCGGGTGGTCCAAAGCTCGGCCCCGTGTTCCGATTGCAGCCAGCCCGCCATGCCGACATGATCCGGGTGGTGATGGGTCAGGATCACGCGCTTGATCGGCCTGCCCATGAGCGGCCCCGCCATCAGGGCCTCCCACAAAGCGCGGCCCTTGCGGGAATTCATGCCCGCATCAATCACCGTCCAGCCGTCGCCATCTTCCAGCGCGTAGATATTCACATGATCGAGCTTCATCGGCAGGGGCAGGCGGATCCAGTGGATGCCCTCGGCCACTTCGATCATCTCCGCACCTGAAGGCGGAGTTTCATACGGGAATTTTATCTGGCTCATAGGGCAAGCGGATCGGCATAAAGCGGCGCATCGCCTTCGCGCGCGGCCGAGCAGAGCGCATCCACCACCTGCATCAGCTGGCGAATATGAAACCGCGCCAGCGGTAGACGGGCTTCATCTGCCAGCGCGGCTTTCAGCAGGTAATGCCCGCCCAATGCCAGCGCAAAGGCGCGCAAATATTGCGTGGCCCCCGCAAAGCGGGCATTTGGTTTGGCGCTCAGCATCCAGTGGGTTGTCATGGTCAGGCTGCTCTCGGCCCCGTTCAAAAAGGCTGCAAGGTCGGGATGCGCCTCTTCTGCCATTGCCGCCGTCAGCCCGATTTCGGCAATAAGCGCAAAGGCCGCCTTGCCGCCATCCTTCAGCTTGCGGCCCACCATATCCATCGCCTGAATGCCATTGGTGCCCTCATAGATTGCCGTCACCCGCACATCGCGGTAAAGCTGTGCGGCACCGGTTTCCTCGATATAGCCCATGCCGCCATGCACCTGCACCCCCAGCTCGGCCACCTGGCAGCCGGTATCAGTGCCAAAAGCCTTGGCTATGGGCGTAAGAAACGCCGCGCGGGCGGCTTGCGCCTCGTCACCGTTGGCGCGGGCCAGATCAAGGCTGATCGCGCAATCAAGGCAGATCGCGCGGGCAACCTGCGTCAGCGCTTTCATCGTCATCAGGTTGCGCCGCACATCGGCATGGCCAATGATTGCCGCCTCGCCCTCCAGCGGCGTGCGCCCCTGCTTGCGCTCATGGGCGTATTCAAGCGCCATCTGGTAAGCCGCCTCGGCCTGCGAAAGCCCCTGAATACCAACCCCAAGGCGGGCATTGTTCATCATGGTAAACATCGCCGCCATGCCGCCATTTTCCGGCCCCACCATCCAGCCCGTAGCCCCTTCAAAGGCCATTACGGCGGTGGGCGAACCATGCAGGCCCATTTTATGCTCAAGGCTCACCGCGCGCAGGCTGTTGGCCGCGCCGGGGTCGCCGGCAGCATCCGGAATGAATTTCGGCACGGCAAATAGCGATATCCCCCGCGTGCCCGCAGCGCCATCGGGCAGCCGCGCCAGCACCAGATGCACGATGTTTTCCGCCACATCATGATCGCCCCAGCTGATAAATATCTTCTGGCCGGTGATGCTATAGCTGCCATCGCCGTTATCTACCGCCTTGGTGGAAAGCGCTCCCACGTCAGAGCCTGCCTGCGGCTCTGTCAGGTTCATCGTGCCGGTCCATTGCCCCGAAACCAGCTTTTCAAGATAAATATCTTTCAGTTCTTCGGAGGCATGATGCTCGAATGCCTCGATCTGGCCCTGGGTCATCAAAGGGTTGAGCGCCAGCGCAAGGCAGGCGCCAGACATCATTTCGTTTACCGCAACGGTCAGCGCCATCGGCATACCCATGCCGCCATAGGTCTCGGGACCATTCATGCCGACCCAGCCACCGGTTGCCAGCGCCTGATAGGCGGCCTTGAAGCCCGGCGAGCAACGCACTGTGCCGTTTTCCAGCTTGGCCCCTTGCTCGTCGCCCGCACGGTTCAACGGCGCAATCACGCCCTCGGCCAGCTTGGCGGCCTCGTCCAGTATCGCCGCTGCCGTATCCAGCGTGGCATCGGCAAAAAGCGGGGTCTCGCCCAACCGCGCACCGTCCAGCACATTTTCAAGCAAAAAGTTGATTTCTGATACCGGCGCGCGATAAGTCATGCTCTTCTCCTGAATGGTTTGAGGCAGCTTATGCTCCGGAAAAGGATTGGGCAAGCTGAACGCTGCGTCAAAAATCGCTACCCCAAAGCGCCAGGCGGGTGGGCCATTGTCCTTCGGTGGTGCCTTTGCGCGCCGCCATGGCCCGAAGGCCAGCCGCGCATCCCAGCCTGGCCGCAACCACGGCTCAGGCGCGGCCACCCTCGCTGCTTAGCATGCGCGGATCGATCCCCAGCCCTTCAATCGCGGCTTGCCACTTCTCGGCATCCTTGGCCGCAAATACCAGTTCGGTATCCACATCTGCAATCAGCCAGCCATTGGCTTGTAATTCGGCTTCCAGCTGCCCGGGCGCCCAGCCGGTATAGCCCAGCGCAAGGAGCGCACGCTTGGGGCCTTTGCCCAATGCGATATCGGTCAGGATATCCAATGTGGCGGTCATGCCGAAATCATTCCCGATCTTCATGGATGACCCCTCGCTGTTATAATCCCGCGAGTGCAGCACAAAGCCGCGCCCATGCTCCACCGGACCTCCATGATGCACCTTTGGCGAGGCCAATTCGCCGTCCCAGTCGATTCC
>JALSHK010000466.1 GCA_026982275.1 Paracoccaceae bacterium
ACACCCGCAACCACGCCGATCAATAGTGCGGTAAAGGCCACGAGATCATAGCGAAATTTGCCCCATAGCAAGAAGACAAAGACAGCCCCGAAAAGGGAAAACAGGATGATTTGATCGATGGTCATGAAGGCTCCGCGAAGTTTTCCGTATCCAAGCGGAATTGGCCTCAAAATGCAATGGCTGGATGTGGGCCTGCCGAGCGAAGCGAGGCCACGGCCAGCGGCAGGCGTTTTTCAGCTTGCTGAAAAATGTGTCTTTAGCGACGGGGGCTTTAGCCTCCGGGAGGTAAAGACAAGCCCGCAAGGCCCGGACAGCCCCGGGCGCGCGCCGCCTCGGCGACCCTTCGGGCCACCTCGGCGGCGCGGGTCGGGCCAGCCCGACCATGTGTGGCGATAGGTTCGGCTTGCAGCGCAGGGCGAATTCGTTTTATAGAGAGAAAAGTTTTTCAATAAGCGGAGGCACCCATGGCGGGCCACTCAAAATGGGCAAATATCCAGCATCGCAAGGGGCGTCAGGATGCGGTGCGCTCAAAGCTTTTTTCCAAGCTGGCAAAAGAAATTACCGTGGCCGCCAAGATGGGCGACCCTGATCCTGACAAAAATCCTCGCCTGCGTTTGGCGGTGAAAGAGGCCAAGAAGGTTTCTGTGCCAAAGGATGTGATCGAGCGCGCGATCAAGAAATCTACCGCTGGTGAAGGCGATAATTACGACGAGATCCGCTATGAGGGTTATGGCCCTGCCGGGGTGGCTGTGATTGTGGAGGCGATGACGGATAACCGCAATCGCACGGCCTCCTCTGTGCGCTCGATTTTTACCAAATCCGGTGGCAATCTGGCCGAGACCGGTGCGGTTTCCTTTATGTTTGATCGGGTGGGCGAGGTGGTTTATCCTGCTTCTGCCGGTGATGCGGATAGCGTGATGGAGGCTGCAATCGAGGCCGGAGCAGAAGATGTGGAAAGCTCGGCTGAATGCCATGTGATCTATTGTGCTTCCAATGATCTGAACGAGGTTTCCAACGCATTGGAAGCTACATTGGGCGAATCGGAATCCACCAAGCTGATCTGGAAACCGCAAACGACCACCGAGATTGATTTCAACGCTGCCGAAAAGCTGATGCGCCTGATCGATGCCCTTGAAGATGATGATGATGTGCAAACCGTCACCGCCAATTTCGAGATTTCGGATGAGGTTATGCAGCAGCTCGGCGCTTAACTTCATGCTTTGCAATAGTTTTGCTTGAAATACCGGTGGTGAATGAGCAAACTACCCCTTTCTAGCAGCTGGATCGGGACGGGTGTGGGTGGTTTGCTGAAATTATGGTGGGTATGGGCCGGGGCCGGGCTTGGCGCGGCTATTGTCGGGGTGGTTGTTCTGCAATCATCCGCACCGCGCGAAGCTTTGCCGGCCCCCGGGGCGGGCTTTGAAGAGGCTGCAGAAACGGCGCAACCAGAGGTTCAAGCGCCGATCGCGAGCGCTGAAACCAAAGCGGACACGCCGGCTCAAGACGAAATAACTCCGGCTACAGCAACGCCGGATGTGGCTATGTCTGAAACACCGGATGAGCCGGGTGAGGCCAGGTCGGCCGAGACCGGCCCGGACATTATTCCGACCCAAACACCCTCTGCGGCCCCCACAGCCCTGTCGCCTGCGCCGGATGTCGATCTTTCGGCGCTCACCGGCCTTGAGGCACCGGATATGGTTGCGCAAGCCGGTGATGCATTGCTTCAGGGGGCGGAAGAGGGTTATTTGCGGACAAGCGAGCCGCTGAGTCTGGCGCAAATATTGCCACCGGGACAATCGCCCAGTGTGGGTCAGATAGCGCCGAGCTTTGATCTTGTGCGTATTTCGCCGGATGGCAGCGCGGTTATTGCGGGGCGGGCGGAGCCGGGAGCGGAGGTGCAAATATTTTCCGGCGGCCTGCCTGTGGCGCAAGCCAGAGCCAGCGCGCGCGGCGAATTCGTGGTTTTTCTTGAAACTCCCGATCAGGACAGGCTGGATTTGCAAATCCCCGAGCCGCCGCAAGCCGCGCAATTGGTGATTTCCCAGGATGATATATTGATCCTGCCACCCCAGCCTGATTCTCAGGATGGTGCGGCGATTATTGTGCGGCGCACGCCGGATGCGGTGCAAATATTGCAGCCGGCAGGGCCATCTATTCCCGATCAGATCAGCCTTGATCTGGTGACCTATAGCCAGAGCGGCTCGGTGGTGCTGGCGGGGCGCGGCCAGCCTTTTGCCCTTGCGCGGGTCTATGCGGATGCCGGATTTGCCGGCGAGGTGGAGATTTCTTCGGGTGGTGACTGGCGGCTGGAAATCGATGATATCGCCGAGGGGCGCTATGTGTTGAGAGTGGATGAGATCGGCGTGGAAGGCGCTGTGCTTAGCCGCATAGAATCACCGTTTCAGCGCGAATTTCCGGCAGCAGATATGCCGGAAAGCTTTTCGCAGGGGGCCAAGATTATTGTGCAGCCGGGCAATACCCTGTGGCTGATGGCCACCGAGGCCTATGGCAACGGCGACGCCTATACCCAGATATTTTCGGCCAATGCAGATTCCATTCGCGACCCCGATCTGATTTACCCCGGCCAGATCATTTCCATTCCGAAGGCAGAGGATTAATCATTCTGCCTCTGGCGCTTTGTGTGGCAAACCCTTATTTGTATCGGATGGACAAAAAAGGGGATTGAATGGAACCGCAGATCGAAGAAGAAGCCTATAGCGGCTGGAAAACCATTCGTCGGGTCGCCCCGTATCTCTGGCCCAAAAACCGCCTCGGCTTGCGGGTGCGGGTTGTGTTGGCCATGCTGGCTTTGGTTGTGGCCAAGGTCGCTACGGTGCTTACCCCGTTTTTCTATATGAAGGCGGTGGATCTTCTGGCCCCGGATGGTGCGGCCAATGATGCCGGCTGGCTGGTGGGGATGTCCACTATCGGGCTGGTGATCGGCTATGGGCTGATGCGCATGGCGGGGGTCGGGTTTAATCAGCTTCGTGATGCGCTGTTCGCGAGAGTGGCGCAGAGGGCGCTGCGGGTGCTGGCGCGCGAAACATTCCAGCATATTCATGCGCTAAGCTTGCGATACCACCTGCAGCGCAAAACCGGAGGCCTGAGCCGGATTATCGAGCGCGGGGTGAAGGGCGTAGAGTTTTTGCTGCGCTTCATGTTGTTTTCCATCGGGCCGCTTATTCTGGAGCTGATCCTGGTCGGGATCGTTCTGGTTACAATATTCGATGTCCGCTATCTTGGCGTGGTTTCTATCACCATATTTCTGTATGTGGTTTTCACCTTCAAGGTGACCGAATGGAGGGTTGCGATCCGGCGCGAGCAGAACAAGGCCGATACCGATGCCAACCAGAATGCGATCGATAGTTTGCTGAATTTTGAAACCGTCAAATATTTCAGCGCCGAAAACCGCGAGGCCAGGCGCTATGATCGTTCCATGCGGTCTTATGAGGCCGCAGCGATCAAAACCAACTATACCCTTGGCTTTCTGAATTTTGGTCAGGCGGTGCTGATCACCACGGGCTTGGTGATTGTGATGATCATGGCGGCGATCGGGGTGCAAGAGGGCACGCTGACAGTGGGGGAGTTTGTCGGGGTGAATACCTATATGATCCAGCTGGTAATGCCGCTGAATTTTCTGGGCACGGTATATCGCGAAATCCGGCAGGCTTTGGTGGATATGGGTGAAATGTTTTCCTTGCTGGGGCAGCCGCCGGAAATTCAGGATAAGCCGGATGCGCCGGATCTTCAGGTATCGGGCGGCGAGGTGCATTTTCGCGATGTTGATTTTTCCTACGAGGAAAGCCGGCAGATATTGCACGGGCTGAATTTGCGGGTTCGCCCCGGCGAAACCGTGGCCGTTGTCGGGCCGTCCGGCTCTGGCAAATCCACCATCGGGCGGCTTTTATTCCGGTTTTACGATGTCGGAAAGGGCGCGCTCTTGATTGACGGGCAGGATGTGCGCGATATCACCCAAAGCAGCCTGCGGGCCAAAATAGGCGTGGTGCCCCAGGATACGGTGCTGTTTAACGATACGGTCGGCTATAATATTGCGTATGGCAAAGAGGGCGCTAGCCATGCGGAAGTGATAGAGGCCGCCAAAGCCGCGCAGATACACGAATTTATCACCAGCCTGCCCGATGGCTATGATACCCCGGTGGGCGAGCGCGGGCTAAAGCTTTCGGGCGGAGAGAAGCAGCGGGTCGGTATCGCGCGCACCTTGCTGAAAAATCCGCCGATCCTGCTGCTGGATGAAGCCACCTCGGCGCTGGATAGCGAGACCGAGCAGGGGATATTGGAAAGCCTGCGGGCCATGGGGCAGGGGCGCAGCGTGATTACCATCGCGCACAGGCTGTCAACGGTGGTGGATGCGGACCGGATAATGGTGCTGGAAAAAGGCCACGTTGTGGAACAGGGAACCCATAAGGAATTGCTCGATAAGGGGGGGCGTTATGCGGCCATGTGGCAGCGCCAGCGCGCCGATATGGCCCAAGCCTAGCCCGCAGGCCCGTTTTCGATTGCGTCGCCGATCAGCTCTTCCATGAACTGGCTGATGAGCTGGGCGCGGTTATTGGCACCGGCTTTGCGGAATATGGCATTTACCTGTGCTTTTACCGTGCCGATGCTTTTGCCACGCAGCTCGGCGATTTCGGTATTGGACAGGCCCTTGAGGATAAACAGGCCCACCTCGCGCTCGGACGGGGTTAGGCCCCATTCCTTGAAGCTGTGCTGCATCAGCTCGTGAAAAGCCTGACGGGCGACCAGCATTTGCCGATCCATATCCCGCCTTTGCCGCGCCAGATTCCGATAGGCGATAAAGCCGAGAAACGAGCCAAGCAATAGCGCAATAATGGTAATGATTTGCACGGCCTCATGGAATTCCCAGCTCATGGGAGCCTTGCGGAGGCCAAAAATATCGGCGGCGAGATCAAAGATAAAAAACAAAGAGAAGAAGAGCTGCAAAAGCACAATACTGCCAAGGATAATCTTGTCGTTCCGGGGTTTGCTATTGGGTTTCATCAGCTCTCTTCTCGATAGGGTTCTGGGGTGCGCTTCGCCTTCATAGCGAAAGCGAAGCGCATTTGGTATGTGGCTTAGTTGCCGCCCATGCCGCCGGCACCGCCGCCCATGCCGCCGCCGCCATTGCCCATGTCGCCATTGCCGCCCATATCGCCGCCAGCGCCGTTACCCATGTCGCCATTGCCCATGTTGCCTTCATTCATACCGTTGCCCATGCTTTCCTGCATCTGCTGCATGGCTTCGCGGCCTTGCGCCATAGAGCCGTCATGCTCGCGCATGATATTGCGCATCACTTCGCCAGTGTTGGAATTCATCACGATTTCGCGCATGCTATCTGCGCCATAAGCCATGATCTTGGCCCGGCCGAGCATCGTGCCGCGGATTTCGATAAAGGTGAAGCCCTGGGCTTTCAGCTCTTCAACCATGGCCTGGACCTCAGGGATCTGCGCCATACGCTCGTTAATGATAGATACCATGGCTTCGGAAGGGGTTGCCGGTGCGGTCTGGGCGTAAGCAAAGCTTGTGCTCATCAGGGTTGCAGTCAGGCCGGCTACGATCAAGGAATTCAGTTTCATTTTATTTCTCCGTTTATGTGTTTCGCAAATCAGGATGACTGCGATTGAGATGAATAAAGCCGCTGGCACGCCCGATAGAAATAAGGCCAGAGTTATACACGGTATTTTTAACCTCAGGCTTATAGGTGCGATTATATGAATACGTGGTAACGATCTGAAAATAAACAATATTATTAAGGCGTAAATGAAAAGTTAGGTCGAGAAAACAAGTTAATGAAATATTGCCAATTCCGGTCTCTAGATCAGAAGTTTAGGCGGATATATCCGAGGGCGGGTGCTGGAACCCGCCTATCTCAGGGCGGCGGCCAGCAGGGCTTTGGTATATTCGGTTTTCGGGGCGTTGAATATTTGTTCCACAGTGCCTGATTCGACTACATCGCCGGATTTCATTACCAATACCCTGTGGCTAAGCGCCTGCACTACCCGAAGATCATGGCTGATAAACAGGTAGGAAAGACCGAGTCGCGATTGTAAACCCCGCAGCAGGTCAATGATTTGAATTTGCACTGTCATATCCAGTGCCGAGGTCGGCTCGTCCAGCAGCAAGAGCCTGGGTTTCAGGATCAGCGCGCGGGCAATAGCGATGCGCTGGCGCTGCCCGCCGGAAAATTCATGGGGGTATCGGGCTTTCATATCCGGCTCCAGCCCCACTTCGCGCAGCACCGCATCGACAAGCGTGGCCCTGTCTCCCTCCAGCCCATGCACAGCAAGCCCTTCGGCAACGATTTCCTCGATATTCATCCGTGGAGAAAGCGAGCCGAACGGATCCTGAAACACAATCTGGATATCCCTGCGCAATGGGCGCATGGCATTGCTGTTCAGCCCGTCAATGCGCATGCCATTCAGGGTGATCGCACCCGAGGATTGCACCAGCCGCAAGAGCGCCAGCGCCACGGTGGTTTTGCCCGAGCCGCTTTCGCCAACAATGCCCAGGGTTTCGCCCTTGCGCAGGTTGAAATCCACGCGGTTCACCGCTTTGATATGTCCGACCGTGCGCCGTAATATCCCGCGTTGAATAGGAAACCAGACTTTGAGCGCTTTGCCCGACAGCACCTCTGGCGCTCCGGAAGGCACCGGTTCGGGCTGGCCCTTTGGCACCGATTGTATCAGCTTTTCAGTATAAGGGTGGGCAGGGGCGGTAAATATCTGCGCCGTATCCCCGCTTTCTACCACCTTGCCCTCCTGCATCACATAGGTGCGCTCGGCGATATGGCGCACAATGCCCAGGTCGTGGGTGATAAACAGGATCGCCAGCCCTTCCTCGCGCTGTAAATCCGCCAAAAGCTGCAATATCTGCGCCTGAATGGTGACATCAAGCGCTGTGGTTGGCTCGTCAGCAATCAAAAGCCTCGGGCGGTTGGCCAGCGCCATCGCGATCATTACCCGCTGGCGCTGCCCGCCCGATAGCTGGTGCGGATAAGAGGGCAGGCGGCTTTCGGCATCCTCGATTCCGACCTTGTCCAGCAGCTCCAGAATGCGCTTCTTCTCATCGCTACGGGCCAGAGGGTGGTGCAGTGAAATCGCTTCGTGCATTTGCTTTTCGATGGTGTGCAAGGGGTTAAGCGAAGTCATAGGCTCTTGAAAGATAAACGATATTTCATTGCCGCGTATTTTTCGTAACGCTTTTTGCGGCGCGCCGATCAGCTCTTCACCGTTGAATTTTACCGAGCCGGAAACCGCTGCACTATCGGGCAGCAGCGAGACGGTGGCCAGCGCGGTAACGGATTTGCCCGAGCCGCTCTCGCCAACAATTGCTACGGTTTCGCCGGCATGGATGTGAATATCGACATCGCGCACGGCGGGGCTATCGCCAAAGCCGACATTAAGCCCCTTGATGCTCAAAACCGGCACGCTCATAAAAATACCTTGCGCGGATCAAAGGCGTCCCGGATGCCTTCGAAGATGAAAACCAGAAGCGAGGTCATGATGACAATGGTGAAAAACGCGGCGGCGGCCAGCCAGGGCGAGGTGATATGGGCTTTGGCTTGTAAAGCCATCTCGCCAAGGGACGGATAGGAACCGGGCAGGCCATAACCCAGAAAATCAAGCGTGGTCAGAGAGCCGATGGCACCGATGATCATAAACGGCATGATGGTAAGGGTGGCAACCATGGCATTGGGCAAAACATGGCGGAATATAATGGTGCGATCCCGCACGCCAAGGGCCTCGGCGGCGCGGACATACTCAAAATTGCGGGCGCGGAAAAACTCCGCGCGCACCACGTTGTCGAGCGCATTCCAGCCGAACAACACCAGAATACCGACGAATATCCAGAAATTCATGGTGAAAATCGCGGCGATTATGATGATGAGATAGAGCATGTTGAGCGAGCCCCATATCTCTGTGAAACGCTGGAAAAAGAGATCCACCCAGCCGCCATAATAGCCTTGCAGGGCCCCGGCAAGAATACCGAGCGCCGCGCTGGGAAGGGCAACAGCAAGGGCAAACAGAATGGAAATACGGAAGCCGTAAATGATGCGCGCCCCCACATCGCGGGCCTGGTCATCGGTGCCAAACCAGTGAAACCTGTCGGGCGGGCCTGGCGCGGTTTTTACATTGGTGGTATCCACCGTATTGAAGCTATAGGGGATCAGCGGCCAAAGGATCCATCCGGTATTTTCGGCAATTTCCATCGTGCCTGCCGGATCGTCAAAGCAGGCTTCCAGACCGCCGGTTTTGATCAGGCATTGCAGGTCGGGGTCTTTATATTGGGCTTCGGTTTGAAAATCGCCGCCAAATTCGGCATCGGTATATGTGCTGAGAAAGGGGGTATAAAGCTCGCCCTGATAGGAGACCAGCAGCGGGCGGTCATTGGCGATGAATTCGGCAAAAAGCGACAGGCCGAAAAGCACAAGGAATATCCGCAGGCTCCATAGCGCACGGCGGTTGGCGCGAAAATTCTTCAGGCGGCGCTGGTTGAGGGGGGAAAGCTTCATGCGCGGCGGCTTTCGAAACTTATGCGGGGGTCGATCCACACGAAGGTGAGATCGGAGATGATTTTGACCAGCAGCCCGATCAGGGTAAAGAAATACATGGTGGCAAACATGATCGGATAATCCCGCGCCACCACGGCCTCAAACCCCATGCGGCCCAAGCCATCAAGCGAGAAGATGGTTTCGATTATCAGCGAGCCGGCAAAAAACACCGAGATAAAAAGCCCGGGAAAACCCGCCACCACAATCAGCATGGCGTTACGGAAAATATGGCCGTAAAGCACACGGCGCTCGGAGGCCCCTTTGGCGCGGGCAGTGATTACATACTGTTTTTTGATCTCGTCGAGAAAGGAGTTTTTGGTCAGCAGCGCCAAGGTGGTGAAGCTGCCAACCGACATGGCCAGCACCGGCAGGGTGATATGCCAGAAATAATCCTTGATCTGGCCCCAGAGC
>JALSHK010000467.1 GCA_026982275.1 Paracoccaceae bacterium
TACAGTGCCGTTGCAGGTCGCCCTCCAGTCTATCGGCGAGGCCGATGTGAGTGGTCCCGATATGGTGGATCTGAAGGTTTTTGCCGGCGGTATAGAGCTTGACATGGCCCCGGCAGAGGCAGAATTTCTCCGCGGGCATTTCTTTAATATTTCGGAAGGGCAACGGCTTTCGGATCCTGTATTTGAATATCATAAAGCGGGGTTCGAATTTTCGGACAGGGCCATGGTCTCCGGGCCGGCTATGGTCGAGGATACCTACGAATACGAAATTATCGAGATCCCCCTGCATGACAATGATGCCCCGCGACGGGTGAAAAACGCCAATTTGTCCAAAGATACCTTTGCCCGCGCCAGGCGCGCGATGGTCCACGGGCCACGGCGCACAGCGGGCGCGCAAAAGGCAATGCTGGCTGCAGATGTGCCCGTAACGCTGGCCCGGCCGTCTTTCCTGACCGAGACAACCATGGCCGGTTTACAAGGCGAGCTGCGCGCGGGGGATCGGCTGGGGGATCTGGTGCGAAAAACGGATTTGACCAGCAGCAGCCTGTCTGAGCAACGCAATAACACCACCGGCATGCCAGGCTCGCCGGTGGCCAGCTATATCGTGCTATAGGAGATGGTTGTATGTCTGTAGGAAAATTCGCTTTTCTGCCAAATCTGCGAAGCGCGGCGGCGGCAGATGCCCGGCTGGAAGGGGTGCGCCCGAGCCTGAGCTATGATCTGGAAATCACCGGAAATGGCACCGCGCAAGGTGCGCGCATTCCGGTTTCGGCAATCTTGAAGGGCCCGGGCGATGTGGTCGGCCTGGATCCTGCACAGGTGGTCAGGGTAGAACCCGAGGCCGCCGATAAAGGGTTTGAGCCTAACTATTTCCCTTTCTTAGAGCTCAAAGACCCGGATCTGCCCTGGCGCTACACGCTGGACAGCGGGACCAAGAACCGGCTGACCCCCTGGATGGTGCTGATTGCGCTGAAGGATGACGAATTCGGATATCTCGATCAGGGCAGAGCCTTGGCCCCCCGCATTGAAGTCCTGTCTGTCAGGCATAGCTTGCCGGACCTTGATCAGGCCTGGGCGACAGCCCATGTGCAAGTGGATATGGAAGGGATGAGCGGCACTGCTGCGGATGTGGTGCTGGCGGATCCCGGGCGCGGTTTTGCCCGGCTTTTCGCCTGCAGGAAACTGGAAGCCTCAACCCGTTATACACTGTTTGTCGTGCCCAGCTATAGCGCTGGCCGCATGGCGGCACTGGGAGAAGGGGTCGATGCGGCCGCGGGCCGGGCTATGGCATGGGATAGCGCAGATACAGGCGCACGGGTCCTGCCGTATTTCTACCGCCACCGGTTCAAGACCGAAAGCGGGCAGGATCTGGAAGCCCTGCTTAGAAAACTGCGCGCGATCCGGGCCGACGAGGAGGGCGAGGCCGGCGCACCATTGTGGGTATCGGGCGAAAATGTGGGCTACTACAAGGATATAGACACGCAAGGATACATATTTCCGGCGCAGGCCGCCCTTGCGCAGCCCGACACGGATATCCCTGCAATGGATACGCCGGAAAAGCTACGCCGGTCTATGGCAACCACCCTGGACTCGGTGCTGGGCGAGGCCGAAGACAAAGACACGGCCGAAGACCCGTTGCTGACCTTTCCGGCCTATGGGTATCCCTATGCGGGGGCCGGGCGGATGTCTATCCCGCAGGCTGTCGGGGGCGCATGGTTTGACCGCCTGAACCTCGACCTGAAATTCAGGGCAGCCGCCGGATTGGGGCAAGCCATTGTGCGCCAGAATGACGAGCATTTTTCACAGCTTTGCTGGGAGCAGTATGACGAGGTTCTGGCCGCCAACGAGGCGCTCGGACGGTTGCAGGTGGCCAGCATGCTGGCCGGCCGGATGGAGCGGCGGCATTTTTCGAAACTTCCCGGTGAAACCGGCATACAACTGAGCAAGCCGCTAATGGGCTTTGTTCGCGAAAACCCCGATGATGATCGCGCGAAATCGTTGAAACTGGCCCTGTCGGAAAGGAATGTGCCTGATGGCTTTAGCAGCCTGGACCTGCGGCGGACCGCATCTCGCAAGCCCACACGCATGGCACCGCGCCGCAAAGGGGGGGCTCCACAGCGGCGGGTGCCGGTGGCCGCATTGCCGGGTGATAAAACGCCGGGTGAAAAAGCCGTGGCGCGTGCGGATGGCGCGCTCGGGCAACGCGCTGCGGCTTTGGCAGATTCGAAGGCACGCAACGAGATAACCAAAGCGCTGCGCGGGATGTTTAACCCCGAAATGCTGGGCCGCAAGCCCAAACCCCGCGTGCCCCGGGCGGTTGTGGGCAGTTATGCCTCGCAGCGGATCACCCGTTTGGTGGGAGACAAGCTCAGGGCGCTGCCCCGGCAAAAGGCGGATCATTTGATCCGCGGGCGGTCCCAGGCCGAGGTTGAAGACGGAGGTATAATTTACCGGACACCCCGGCTGCCGGAACCGCTGATCGATTATTTGATGCGGATCAACCGGGATGCGGTTTTGTCAAATGCGGCGGCTTTGCCCGAAAACACGGTTTCGGTATATGAAGAAAACCGCCATTTTGTCGAGGCCGTTATGGTGGGCGCCAATCATGCTATGAATGAAGAGCTGCGCTGGCGCGAATACCCGACCGATATGCGCGGCACAATATTCCACCGTTTCTGGAATCGCGGGGGCGAACCGGATGACAAAAGCTCCGATGACATCACCGAAATTCGGGACTGGAGCGCAAAGCTGGGCAAAAACCCTGCCCCTGCGGATGTGGACGGGAAGGCGAATCTTGTAGTGGTCATCAAAGGTGAAGCGGTGCGCAAGCTGAATACGCCGCTGGTGGTGCTGAGCATCGCGGACAAGCCCGAGTGGGATCCGGAAAGATCCACCGATTACGCGCCTGTCTTCTTTGGAAAAATTGGCCGTGATGCTGTCTATTTCGGGTTCGATATCAGCCGGGATTATCTGCTGTCCGAAGCCGTGCGGGACCGGGCTTTTTTTGTGATCTACGAGCCTCCCGCGCGGCTGCGTTTCGGGCTGGATGTGGGCACTGCAAATATCCGCGCCAAGCGACCTGCCTCTCCTGATCTGGTGTTGGGGAAAGCCCCGCCGCCACTGGAAAGCTGGAACGATCTTTCCTGGTCACATATGAGGCTTGATCCTGCGCAATATCTGGATTTCAGCTACAGCTTTCCCAAGCCGCCCGATGAGCCGGAAAATTACTGGAACAGCCGCAAGCACGCGGCGGGTATTGCGCGGTCATTCTGGCAAAAGCCGCTGGCGGCGGTGTTACCATTAGCGAGGGTTTTGTAAATGAAAAAACCGAACCGGCGTAAAACCCCCAAGCCCCGGACGCCTGCCAAATCGGGAAAACGGCCCGAAACGGCCCAAAGCCCGTTATTGATGATGCCGATGCGGCTGGAGTATCGCGTGGTCACGCAAAAGGAAAAGGTCAATGTCCTGCGCCGCGCCAAAAATGCGGATACGCTGCTGAAGCTGCGTCTGAAGTTAAGCCAGACCCGGCCGGATGATGAAACAACCATTGCCGGGATCAATCGCGAAATCGAAGATCTGACCCGGGAGGCGGAAGCGTCCGGGCTGTCGCTTGAGCCGCTCGAGCTGAAAAACAGAACCGAAATCTGGATGCGCTGGTATCCGGATGACAGCTTTGCCGAGAGCGGCCTCGCTCCGGCTTCGGAGCGGGAAACAGAGGCGCTTGAAGCCTTTTTGGACCACCCGCAAAGCAGGAGTTGGCCCAGACTGGCCGAAGGCGAAATGACGGCGCTTTGGGCCGAGCTCGTGGCGGTGGCGGGGGAAGCGCGCGCCGTTCATCTCATGCGGACATATGGCGCAACGGAAGACCCGCTTTGGGAAAGCCGGATCGGGCGGATCACAGGGTTGCCCGGGCAGGTATCGGTGTTTGCTTTGCACAAAGGCGATCTGACCGAGATCGGCAGGGGCAATCCTGTTCCGCCCAATACAGATTGGGGCGGCGGTCTGGTGTCTTATGCGCCGGCTGTGGTCGGTGACGGATCATGGATGTCGGATTTCCATACTGCCCTTCAGCTGGGTATGGGGCTGAAACTGCGCGACCCTACTACCGTAGAGCTGGCGCTAGCGGCGGATTGGCTGATTTGTGTCGGAATTAGCGGGGAAAACGGGCGCGAAGAGCTGGAAAAACTGTTAGCCGATAAAATAGCCGATGGCGGCTTTGAATTTCTGCATCAGGATACGCCCACCAACAACACGCCCGATGCGCCGGCCGGTGCGCAAAAATCCGATAGCGTTCAAGGGCGGCTCGGCCAGCGGGCCAGTTTTGAGCTGGGAAGCCTGCAGGATACGGGACTTGGCTGGGAGGTGCTTGCGACGGCATTGGGTGTGGATGGCAAGACGCTTGCCAAGGCCACAGGTGCGGGTGAGTCCGGCCATCTGGATGCCGCCGCCATGATACGGCTGATCGGGCCGGCGTTGATGGACGGATCTCTGGCTGCGACACCGGTGATGAACGGGGTGACAGACACGGGTTTCATCGAGCTTCTGGCGCAGCATGTGCAGGCGGGAGGCTGTCTGCCCGGTGTGAAATTCGGCACATCTGCTTATGGCATATTACCGGTAGCCGATGTGCTTGCAACGCCTGCGAAACCATATAAATTGTCCTCCACAGAGGCGAATTACGAGCGCTTTATCCGGCTTTATACAAAAATCGTGGGCCGGATGATGGTGGCAGAATCCGAGACGACCACGACGCGTCTGGAACCGGATGACCCGGATGCCTCTGAAAAGCTTACCGATATTCTCCAGACATCCTCTGTATCAAGGCGCATAGATGTAGCCAACGAGGGCGAGGACATGGTTTCCGGCTTGGAGTGCCCCTATGTGAACGGCACCACAGAGCTTACCACCCCGCGCAAGTATTTGATGCACCTGCTCACCATGCCGGTGCGGGACCTTGTTAAACCCGATGAAACAGATACCGAGTGGCCATTGCTATACCGGCTGGCCCATTTGAGCCTGACCCGCAACCGGGAGCTTGGCGTGCTGGCGGGATCAAGCGGCTTTGGCGGGCGCGGCAACCTGCGCCGGATTCAAGGCAACTGGATGAATGGCTTATCCGCCCCGCAGCGCAATGCGGTCAACCAGTCCAGGCAATATTCGGTCGAGGGGTTCAACCAGGCCAAGGCGGCAGCCTTGAACTTGATTCCGGCCAGAAGACGGGGTGAACTGAAGGTGGTGAACGCCAGGTTTTCGGACGCCCTGAAGCGGCTGCACAATCTGGCCGCAAAGCCCGGCGGGATCGAGCGATTGGAAACGCTGATGATGGAAGTTGTTGATCTGTTTCAGCACCGCCTGGATGCATGGATCACCGGCCTTGCCTCGATCCGGCTGGCGCGGTTGCGCGAAAGCCACCCTGAAACCGGCCTTGTGCTTGGTTGTTTTGGCATGCTGGGCAAGCTGCGGGAAAAATCGGTCACGGTGGCGGGTGATGGCTACATTCAGGCCCCCAGCCAGGGGCAGGCGGTGACCGCCGCGATTCTGCGCTCGGCCTTTTTGCGCCATCGTTCGGAGGGGGCCTTCGAGATAGATCTGAGCGCAGGCCGCACGCGACGCGCGCTGAAAATAATGGAGCATATCCGCCACGGTATCCCCTTGCCCGAGTGCCTTGGGATGCGAGGCGAGCGCTGGCTGCGCGATCGGCAGTTGTCTATGCTGATTTTCGAAATGCGGACAGCCTACCCGCTGGAGAACCCGGATGCGGACGGGCAAGGCGCGCGAGGGCCTGCGGGGCGCCGTTGCTTTGACGGGCTGGGCTTTTTGCAGGCAGCACCGGCCGGACTGACGCCGGAACAGCGGAAATTGCAAAAAACCCTGCATGATGACATGGATGCGCTGGCGGATCTGGTGGTGGCTGAAGCCGTGCATCATCGGGCGGCAGGCGCGGCCAATGTTGCCAGCGCCTGGTTGCGGGTTTTATCGGGGGGACCGGTGCCGCACCTGCCCGAATTCATTCGCAGCTACCGCAGCGGCCATGCATCCGATTATCGGGTATCCCTGGTGTTGCCTCAAGGGCCGGCGGCCGAAAACGGCAGTCCGTTGCGCCTGGCGGAATACGGGCTGGCAGCGCTACTGGACAAAATGATACCGGCCTTGAACGATGCCGCAGTCATGGCCCGGATAATGCTGGGCAATGAAACGGTGTATGAGGTAAAAATTCATTTAGCCACAGATTTGGGGCTGGATGCCATCCATCTGGCCAGGCTCGGGGTCGAGCCGCTGAGGCGGCGGATGGAGGCCTTTGCCATCTCCGACCTGCATGCAAAACTGACCGTGCAGGAAATGCAGGACCGGGGCTGGGCGCTGGACCGTGAGGGGGCCGCTGCGGCGGGCCTGCATGTCATTCTGGAGCTGGGCATGCTGGAAGAGGACCTGAAACGCGGAGCCGCATTATGGGGCATGGCCCATGCGGGCCAAGCCCTTTCGGCGGGTGATCTTTCAAATGCCGCAGACCCCGATGCCCCACTGGACGAGGCCAGCCACATTGCGGCAATACAAGGAGCGGCGGCAGATCTATGGGCGCGGCTAGAGCGGATTTTTGCTGCCATGCGAGCCACACACAAATCCTATGGCAACCGAATCAACAGCATATTCAGGATGATCGCAGAGGATTATGAAACCCCCGGTATATCCTGGGGTGCGGATATGCGCCGCGATCAGGCGCTGCAAAAAGATGTGGTCAAGCTGCACGCTATGCTGTTGAAATTGCAAAACCTCGATCTGGAGGGTGCCGGAACCCTCCCTGCCGCTTCACGACTGGTTGTCGATATGGCGGGGAGCGAAGCAGAACTGCGCCGCCCGCTCGCGGCATTGGAGGCTCGGCTTCTGCGGGTTCGAGAAAGTCTGAGCCTGCGCAATGCCGCGCCGGCCAGCCTTTCAGAGGCCCGTGCCGATCTGAGAGCAGCCACGGCAGCTTTACAACTATCTACGGGCATAGAATCGTTGGCTATATTTCCGGTATTTGAAAAAACAGAAGCCCTAACACCGCTTCTGCTCGCGCCACAAAGTGCCAAGGACGCTCTTGGGCCATGGCCGGATTACCGCGCAAGGCTGGCGCGCTTACTGGAAAGAGCCGGCAGCCATCTTGCGGGATATGCGGTGCATCCGGATGCCACAGCGGATGATAAAGAAGGGGACGGCACCGATATGCGCGACGAAAGAGACGCCCCGCGCGCATATCATCGCGGTATTTTTCTAGCCGGCGATAACGATATGACCGCGGCCAGT
This sequence comes from Paracoccaceae bacterium, assembly GCA_026982275.1. Classification (GTDB taxonomy): domain Bacteria; phylum Pseudomonadota; class Alphaproteobacteria; order Rhodobacterales; family Rhodobacteraceae; genus UBA3077. The sequence continues at coordinate 7,285 of JALSHK010000467.1, forward strand.
ATCAGCGGCATTGTGGTGGATGAATGGGTGGAAAAACGACCCGCTTCGCAACAGGATGCAGCCATTGCCCTAAATTATGATGCCCCCCAGGCCGAGGCACCCAACACCCTGATTCTTGCAGTACCCGAGGCACCCGGTTCGCCGCCCTGGTCCCATGAGCGGGCGGCCCTGATCGTTCGCCAAATGCTGGACCTTATGAAAATGCGGGCCCTGACCACACAAACCACACCGCTCGAAAATACCATTCTGCCATTGGCCAATCTGGTGGCACATCTGGGCAACGGGCCAAACGAGCGCCCGCGCTTGCCAACATCCAAATATCCCGCCGGTTTGAAAAGCTGGTTTGCAACCGGAGGGCAGCGCGATATCGTGGCAGATGCAGAGTTGAACATATTGGGCCGCGCGTGGAACCAAACCGGCCAATACCGGCCCGGAGGGAAGGATACACCATGAGTGCGCAAGGATCACAACAGCTTCACGGGTCAAATATCTCACCGGATATAGACACGGCGTTAGCGGCGCAGACCAAGGATGCCTTGTGGTTTCTGGCCCGACAATGGCAAATGGGAGAATTCGAGGCCGAAAACGGTGGCCTGCCTATGCAGGTGCATGTGGCATCACGGATCTACCCGTTGCTGCACTGCGAAGCGGGGGGCGTGCAAAAGCCTGTCGATCCCCAGCAGCCGCTGGAATATCTGGTCGAAGCCGAGGTGAACGATAAGGACCCCGGCCGAAAACCCTTGGCCTGGCAGTCAGCAACGCTGGAATATGATTTTGCGCTTTCTACCGGTGCCCATCGGCTCGAGGCGCGAGGATATGGCGGGCGCATGATGGGCTGGCATGATTTCACCCTCGCGGCAAGCGGTCCAGGAAAAGGGGAGGCGCAGCATTTTGGCATGATCCCCGGCCAATTGCAGATTCGCGGTGTGCCCGAACCGCGCTTCTGGGAGATCGAAGATCGAGACGCCTATTTTGACAGCGGAGAAAGCGTCGAGCCAAATATTCTGTCGGTGCTGCTACCGGAATTCTTTTATACCGACATAAAAAACTGGTATATGATCCCTGCGCCGATGCCCGCAGGTGCGCTACGGGAGGTGGAAAAGGTTATCGTGGTGGACAGCTTTGGCATTGCCAGCGAACTGGGGCCTGTGGGCCGCCGCGATGAAGAGGATCCATGGTCGGTTTTTGCGCTGGATACACAAGATGGCGCGCCAACCGACAGCTCTACCCTGCTATGCCTGAACACTGCTGCCAGAATAGGCGAGAACGATATAATAGAAGAAGTCCGGTTTTTGCGTGATGAAGCCGCAAATCTTGTTTGGGGCTGGGAGCGACAGCTAACCGAAGCCGGGCGGGGCCTGTTCAGCACCGTGTTCGAGCCGCGCGACAAAGAAAAAACCAAAGAAGAAGCCCCGATACATCCGGACCTGCGGTTCCGGCTGAAATCGGAAACGGCTCGGTCTTTCATCCCTTATGTGCCCCGCCAGACCGCCGCCGTGCCCGCTGTGGAGGGGGATATCGCGCTGCGCCGGGCAAGATCGGACGAGGCATATTCTGGCGAGAACCCTCAATATCGTGGTGAAATTATTGGCGAGTCGCCGTATCTGAACGAGGAAAACATCCCTCGTTCAGGCCTTCGCATAAGGCGGATAAACCGCTTTGCAAG
>JALSHK010000468.1 GCA_026982275.1 Paracoccaceae bacterium
GCGGCATTGCCGAAATGAAAGGCGTGTCCAGCAAAGGCAGCACCGTGACCATCGGTGCCGGCACCACCCATGCCGAAGTGGCTGCCGCAGGTCTCGGGGCCATTTCCACACTGGCGGGCAATATCGGCGATCCGGCGGTGCGCAATCGCGGCACTATCGGCGGCAGCCTCGCCAATAATGACCCCTCTGCCGATTATCCGGCTGCTGCGCTGGCGCTCGGGGCCACCATCATCACTAATGCGCGCGAAATCGCGGCGGATGATTTCTTCGACGGCATGTTCACCACCGCGCTGGATGAAGGCGAGATCATCACCGCCATCCGCTTTGAAGCCCCCGATGCCGCCTGCTATCAAAAGTTCGAGCAGCCAGCCTCGCATTTCGCCCTTACCGGTGTATTTGTTGCCAAATCCGGCAGCGGGGTTCGCGTCGCGGTTACAGGCGCTTCGGAGGAAGGCGTGCATCGCTGGAGCGCTGCCGAAGAAGCGCTCAACACCGATTTCAGCGCCAACGCGCTGGATGGTTTGAGCGTCTCCGCCGATGGCATGATCGCCGATCTGCACGGCTCCGCCGATTACCGCGCCAACCTGGTGAAAGTCCTCACCAAGCGCGCCGTCGCAGGCTGCTAGGAAAAAGCCCTCACCTTTCGGGGTGAGGGCAAGCCGTCTTCTTCTTTGCAAAATACTCTGGGGGAATTGGCGCAGCCAAGGGGGCAACGCCCCAAATCACGCCTTACCCGTGCGCCCCATCCGCCAATTCAGATACAAACCCAAGCACCTGCTCCACGCTCTGCCCCTCGCCAATGCGCTGCACAATGGCAGAGCCTACCACCGCGCCATCCGAAATCCTGCCAATCGCCCGCGCGGTATCGGGTGTTTTGATGCCAAACCCGACACAAACCGGCAGATCGCTCGCGGCCTTGATCCGTGCCACTTCCGGCGCGATCAGCTCCGCATCCGCTTCTGCCGATCCGGTAATACCGTTGATCGACACATAATAAATGAAGCCCGAAGTATTTTGCATTACTTTTGGCAGGCGCTTGTCATCGGTTGTCGGCGTCGTCAGCCGGATAAAATCAATTCCTGCCGCCGCCGCAGGCAGGCAAAGCTCGGCATCTTCTTCGGGCGGCAGATCCACCACGATCAGCCCGTCCACCCCCGCCGATTTTGCCGCTGCCAAAAACGCTTCCACTCCCATGGAATAGATCGGGTTATAATAGCCCATCATCACAACCGGCGTGCTGTCATCTCCCTCGCGAAAGGCCCGCACCATATCCAGCACGCGCGGCAGGGTCATGCCCGCGCCCAGCGCCCGCTGCGCGGCCAGCTGGATGGCGGGGCCATCGGCCATCGGGTCGGTAAAGGGCGCGCCAAGTTCGATAATATCCACCCCTGCTGCGGGTAATCCGCGCACGATTTCCAGGCAGGTATCATAATCCGGATCACCCGCCATGATATAGGAGACAAAGGCCGGCTTCCCCTCGGCTTTCAGGCTGGCAAATTTGGCGGCAATGCGTGACATTTATATTCTCCCGTTCTGGCCCGTTTTTGCGATACAGCCGCGCAAAGATCAAGCCCCGCCTTGACAAGCGCTGCTGCGCCCTATCTTAACAAGGGCAAATTTCGCAGGAGACCGCCATGAACATGCTCAGCACCTTTATCAAACCCATGCACAAAGAAGGCCGCCGCTTTGTCGCCATTGCCGCTGCCATCACGCTGGGGTTTTTCCTGCTGGCCGCCTGGCTGCCCCTTCTTGCCCCGCTGGCCTGGATCATGGTGGGCATTACCATCTGGGTCTATTACTTTTTCCGCGATCCAAAGCGCTATACCCCCACCCGCGAGGGGCTGATTGTTTCGCCTGCCGACGGGATTATCTCGCTGATCGAACCGGCTGTGCCGCCCAAAGAGCTGGGCATGGGACCGGAGCCGCGCACGCGGGTCAGCGTTTTTATGAATGTGTTCAATTGCCATGTGAACCGCGCGCCGATCGGGGGCAAAATCATCTCTATCGCCTATCGGCCCGGCAAATTCTTCAATGCCTCGCTGGATAAAGCCAGCGTGGATAACGAGCGCAATTCGCTTTGTATTGAAATGGAAGATGGCCGCCAGATCGCCGTGGTGCAGATCGCGGGGCTGGTAGCACGGCGCATCGTTTGCTTTAGCCAGAATGGCGACAGTATCAAAACCGGCGGCCGCTTTGGCCTGATCCGCTTTGGCTCGCGGCTCGATACCTATCTGCCCGACGGGGTGCAGCCGATGGTATCGCTTGGCCAAACCATGGTGGCGGGCGAAACCGTGCTGGCGGACATTTATGGCGAAGAAGCCGTGCGGCTGGCGCGGGAGGATTAAATGCCCGCGCCCACCAAGCTTTCGATCATCCAGCTGATCCCAAATCTGGTCACCATCATGGCGATCATGGCGGGGCTGACGGCGATTCGCTTTGGCCTCGAGGGCAATTTCGAGCGCGCGGTAAAGCTGATATTGCTGGCGGCGGTGCTGGACGGGATAGACGGCTCCTTGGCGCGGATGTTGAAAAGCGAAAGCAAGGTCGGCGCAGAGCTGGACTCCTTGGCGGATTTTCTGAATTTCGGGGTCGCGCCGCCCTTGATCATGTATTTCTGGGCCTTGCAGGATACCAAGGGCCTTGGCTGGATCGCGGCCTTGGTGTTTTCCATTGCCAGTGTGATGCGGCTGGCGCGCTTTAATGTCAGCGCCAAATCCGACGAGGTGCTGGATACCAAGGGTTATTATATCGGCATCCCCTCGCCTGCGGGGGCGCTATTGGTGATGATGCCGATGTTTTTATCCTTCGCCATCGGGACGGATCCGTTTTTGCACCCTGTAGCGATTAGCGGCTATATGGGGCTGGTGGGGCTGGGGCTGATCTCGCGCATTCCCACATGGTCGTTCAAATCGGTGCAGATCTCGCGGGAATATGTCAAGTTTCTGGTGATCGGGCTGGTGTTTGTCGGGGCGGCGGTGATGACCTTCCCCTGGGTATCGCTATTTCTGGTCGGGCTGGGCTATGTGGGGATCGTGGTATGGTGCATTGTGACCCGCCGCGCGCCTAAATTGCCCAAAACCCCGCCCGAGGCTTGAACAAAGCCGCCCAGCGCCATAAAAGCCGCTAAACCAATCTTAAGCGGAGCGCCAAAATGGGTTTCAAGACCGGAATTGTGGGCATGCCCAATGTGGGTAAATCAACCCTTTTCAATGCCCTGACCAAAACCGCCAGCGCGCAGGCGGCCAATTTTCCGTTTTGCACCATCGAGCCGAATATCGGCGAGGTCAGCGTGCCCGATGCGCGGCTGGACAAGCTGGCGGAAATTGCCGGCTCGGCCAAGATCATCCCCGCGCGGATGGCCTTTGTGGATATCGCAGGGCTGGTAAAGGGGGCGAGCAAGGGCGAGGGGCTGGGCAATCAATTTCTGGCCAATATCCGCGAATGTGATGCCATCATCCATGTGCTGCGCTGCTTTGAGGATGATGATATCACCCATGTCGATGGTCGGGTGGATCCCGTATCCGATGCCGAGGTGATCGAAACCGAGCTGATGCTGGCCGATCTGGAAAGCATTGATAAACGTCTTGCTAACCTTAGCCGCAAAATTCGCGGCGGCGATAAAGACGCGGTGGAGCAGCATGACCTTCTGACCCGCGCCAAGGAAGCCATCGAGAACGACAAGCCCGCACGCACCGTAGAGGTGTCCGAGGACGAGCAGAAATCCTGGAATATGCTGCAGCTGCTCAGCGCCAAGCCGGTGCTTTATGTGTGCAATGTCGAGGAGGAAAATGCCGCCTCGGGCAATGCCCATTCAGAAGCCGTGGCCAAGATGGCGGCCGAACAAGGCGCGGCCAGCGTGGTGATTTCTGCCGCGATCGAGGAAGAAATAAGCCAGCTGGATACTGAGGAAGCCTCAATGTTTCTTGAAGAAATGGGGCTGCAGGAGGCCGGGCTGGACCGCCTGATCAAGGCAGGCTACGAGCTGTTGCAGCTTGAAACCTATTTCACCGCCGGCCCGAAAGAGGCCCGCGCATGGACCATCCATAAAGGCACGCAAGCCCCGCAGGCCGCCGGCGTGATCCATGGTGATTTCGAGCGCGGCTTCATTCGCGCCGAAACCATCGCCTATGCCGATTTCATCGAATTTGGCGGCGAACAGGGGGCAAAAGAGGCGGGCAAAATGCGCGCCGAGGGCAAGACCTATGTCGTCAAAGACGGAGATGTGTTGCATTTTCTGTTTAATACCTAGTTCAGAGATTGGTTAACTTCAGCCTCCGTTAACCCGCACCCCGCAAAGCTTGTCCCGGGAACAAGTGGAGTGGGTTCATGCAAGTGGGTTTTGCGTGGCTTGACACGCGGCTGGATACAGCCGCGCGTCAGCTGATGGGGCTTTCCGGCCTTGATATAATTAGCGTGGGGGTGCGGCGATATCTGATCGCGGCGGGCGAGGCCGATGGCGGGCTTTCCAGCTATGAAATATTGGCCGATGGCAGCCTTGTAGCCACGGATGATGTGCTGTTCAGCGCCACCTCCGGCACGCAAAATGTGCGTTATGTAACTGCCTATGCCTTTGAGGGCGAGGTTTTTGTCCTCCCCTCTGGGCGTTATGATGACAATCTCACGGTTTACCAGCTAGACGGGAACGGGGCTTTCACCGCCAGCCAGACCCTGACCAATGCCGGCACTGCCAATATGACCCTCTCCGAGGTGGTGGTGGTGGCGGGCAACACCTATCTTTATACCGCCAACACCACCGCAGGGCTGGATCGCTTTACCATCACCACCGGCGGGGTGCTGGGCGGGCAAACGCTGATACCGGATACGCCGCAGGTGGCGCTGGGGGATGTCAGCGCCATGGTCTCGGCCAATTTGCAGGGCAAGGATTTTTTGTTTGCCGCTTCGGCTTTTGATGCCGGTATTTCGGTGTTCGAGGTTGGTGCGAATGGCGGGCTGAACCCGCGCTCGCTGCTCGAGCCGGGGATTGTGGGGTTCAATGCCATTTCCAGCATGGATACCGCGCAGATCGGCAGCCGCGCCTTTTTGCTGGTCGGCTCGGCCGAGACAGACGCGCTGCTGGTTTTCCGGGTATCTGTGGGCGGGCAACTCAAGCTGGTGGACAGCCTGATTGATAAATCCGAAACGCGATTCGCCCGTATTTCGGCGGTGGAGAGCTTTGAGGCTGATGGCCGGAATTATGTGCTGGTCGGTGGTTCGGATGGCGGCATCACCCTGTTCGAGCTGGATTATCGCGGGCGGCTCAATCTGCTGGCCGTGGTCGAGGATCAATTCACCACCACCCTGACCAATATTTCCGATATCGCGGTGGAAATCATCGGCACCGATATCTATGTTTTTGTATCCTCGGCCAGCGAGCAGGGCTTTACCCAGTTCCAGCTTACGCTGAATTCGGGCAGCACCTATTATGGCGGTCCCATCCCCGAAACCATCACCGGCTCCAGCGGTGATGATACGATTTTCGGCATGGGCAGAAACGATATTTTGATCGGCAATGCCGGCAATGACCGGCTGGTGGACGGGCGGGGCCGCGATATACTGACCGGCGGGCCGGGGGCGGATATTTTTGAATTCATCGCCGATGGCAGAAAGGATGTGATCACCGATTTCGAGCCGGGCATAGACCGGATAGACCTCACGGATTATCCTATGCTTTATTCCTATCTTGATCTCGATATCCGCAGCCGCGCCGACGGGGCCGCCATCCGCATCGGCGAGGAGCTTTTATGGATCACCGCCGATGATGGCCAGCGCATCGATCCTTCCAGCTGGAGCCAGACCGATTTTATCTTCAGCTAGCGCAGATAGGGGTTAAACACCTCGTCGGCCCTGATCAGATTATCGCGGCTCAGCGTGCCGATCTCGCGATGGCCGCAAAAAGCCATGGTCAGATCCAGCTCTTTATGGATGATTTCCAGCACCTTGGTCACGCCTTCCTCGCCCATCGCCCCGAGGCCATATAGAAAAGCGCGGCCAATATAGGTGCCCTTGGCCCCCATCGCCACGGCCTTCAGCACATCTTGCCCCGAGCGGATGCCGCTATCCATATGCACCTCTATATCCGCCCCCACCGCATCGATGATCTGCGGTAAAATCTCGATCGCGGATAGCGCGCCATCCAGCTGCCGCCCGCCATGGTTGGAGACGATAATCGCATCCGCGCCGGATTTCACCGCCAGCCGCGCATCATCGGCATCCAGTATCCCTTTGATCACCAGCTTGCCGCCCCAGCGCTCTTTGATCCACGCCACATCATCCCAGCTTAGCGCGGGGTCAAACTGCTTGTTGGTCCATTCCGCGAGGTTGCCGACATTCTCCACCCCCTTCACATGGCCCACGATATTGCCAAAGCCGTGCCGCTTGGTGCCCAGCATCCCCAGCCCCCAGCGCACTTTCGTCGCCATATTGAGGATATTGGCAAGGGTCGGCTTGGGCGGGGCGGAAAGGCCGTTTTTCACATCCTTGTGCCGCTGGCCAATGATTTGCAGATCCAGCGTCAGCACCAAGGCCGCGCAGCCCGCCGCCTTGGCGCGATCAATCAGCCGCCCCAGATAATCCTTGTCGCGCATCACATATAGCTGGAACCAGAACGGCTTTTGCGTAGCGGCGGCCACATCCTCGATCGAGCAGATCGACATGGTGGACAGCACAAAGGGCACGCCAAAAGCCTCGGCGGCGCGGGCGGCCTTGATCTCCCCGTCGGCGCATTGCATGCCCGTCAGCCCCGTGGGGGCCAGCGCCACCGGCATCGCCACATCCTGCCCGAGCATCTGCGCCGCCAAGCTACGGTTTTCCATATTCACCGCCACCTTCTGGCGCAGGCGGATACGGTCAAAATCAGAGCTGTTGGCGCGATAGGTGCCTTCGGTCCAGGAGCCGCTATCGGCATAATCATAAAACATTTTAGGCACCCGGCGCTTGGCCAGAATGCGCAGATCCTCGATGCAGGTGATAGTTGGCATGGCAAAATCCCGATTGTTTACACGGCTATAGCGATATGGTCTTCGGGCGTATAGGTCAAACCCGACATTCCCCCTTTTCTTTCCGGCGATTCTGCAATATAGGCACGCATTCACGCGGCGCTTACACCCTTGGAGGATCGCCGCCCTAACTTTGGAGAATTATCATGGCCGAGAATAAAACTCTCAACGCCTCTATCCGCGCAGGAACCGGCAAGGGGGCCGCCCGCGCAGCACGTCGCGAAAACCTCGTGCCGGGCATTGTATATGGCGGCGGCGAAGAGCCGGTAGCGATCAACATCAGGTTCAACGAGCTTTTCAAAATGCTGAAAGCCGGCGGCTTCCTCAGCACGCTTCTGACCCTTGTGATCGATGGCAAAGAACAGCGCGTGATCTGCCGTGGCGTTCAGCGCAATGTGGTAAACGACCTGCCGATGCATGTTGATTTCCTGCGTCTGTCCGCCAAATCCCGCATCAACCTGATGATCCCTGTGGTATTCCTTAATGAGGATACCTCTGTGGGCCTCAAAAAAGGCGGCACATTGGTTGTGGTGCGTAACGAGGTGGAGCTGAAGGTGACCGCGGGCGATATTCCCGATCACCTCGAAGTGGATCTGGCCGATATCGACATTGGCGACACCATCCATATGTCCAGCATCACCCTGCCTGAAGGCACACGTCCGATGATTACGGATCGTGACTTTGTGATCGCCAATATCGGCGCATCCAAAACCGTATCTCTGGATGACGAAGAAGAAGAGGGCACAGAAGAAGCACCCGAAGAAACCCCGACCGAAGAATAATTCACTTCGCCCGGTTTCTATGCTAATCATGGCGCGCTCCACCCGGGGCGCGCTTTTTTTAATCGGAGGCTCTGATGCAGCTCTTTGTTGGCCTTGGCAATCCCGGGGAAAAATACAGCCGGAATCGCCATAATATCGGCTTTATGGCGCTGGATCGCATTGCCACGCTTGGTTTTTCGGGCTGGAAGCCGAAGTTTCAGGGGCTGGTGGCCGAGGGGCGCATTGGCCGTGAAAAAATTACCCTGCTCAAGCCGCAAACCTTCATGAATCTATCGGGCCAATCCGTGGGCGAGGCGATGCGCTATTATAAGCTCGCACCAGGCGACATCACGGTATTTCATGACGAGCTGGATCTGGCTCCGGGCAAGGTGCGGCTCAAGACCGGAGGTGGCCATGCGGGGCATAACGGCTTGCGCTCCATGCACCAGCATATTGGTCCGGAATACCACCGCGTTCGCCTTGGCATCGGCCATCCCGGGCATAAGGACAAGGTGGCGCGCTATGTGCTGCAAGATTTTGCCAAAGCCGAGGCCCCATGGCTCGATGATCTTTTGCGCGGCATCGAGGACGGCATCGGAGAATTGGCGATGGGCGAAGGGCCGAAATTCCTCAATGCCATCGCGCTGCGGCTCAATCCCCCGCGGCCTTCCTCGGGCAAGAAAAAGCCGGTAGCCGCGGCGAAGCCGGCAGAGGAACCCCGTTCGCCACTGCAAAGGCTACAAGATAAATTCTCCTGATTCGGCCTAGCCCGCCAGCACGTTTTCGATAATCTCGACCTGCCCCTGCCGGTCCACCGCCGCCAGATCAAAGCGGCAATCGGCGTTCAGGCTGGCGTGTTTTGCCAGATATTGCGAAGCACAGGCCAGCAGCCGCGCCTGCTGCGCAGGTGAGAGCGCGCCCAGTGCCTGCTCAAGGGTCGGGCGGGCTTTGACCTCGACAAAAACCAGCACGCCGCCATGCTCCACGATCAGATCAATCTCGCCTTCCCGCCGCTTCCAGCGCCGCGCCAAAAGCGTTGCACCCTGCGCCTCATAAGCCCGCAGGGCGATATCTTCGGCAGCCATGCCATTATGATAGGCGGTGCTGCCGCTCATTTTTGCCCCAGTTCCAGCGCGCGCTGGTAAAGCGGCTTGCGCGGCAGATCAAAGGCGGCGG
>JALSHK010000469.1 GCA_026982275.1 Paracoccaceae bacterium
ACCAGCACCAGAAACGAGCTGAGCCGGCTCACCACTTCGGAAATACCCGGCGCGCCATTGCGGCTGTCTCGCCAGCGGGCGCCGCTTGGCTCGAAGCGCCGGGCGGCCTCGGCTCCCAGTCGCTGCAGATCCGGATTTGGCGGGAGCTGCATACGATAGCGGGATTCAAACAATGTTCCGGCCGATAGCAGGCCGGAATTCGCCAAGGCTTCGGTCAGCACCATGGCGCGCGGGCCAAGGCCAAGGTCGGAAAGCGAGCTGTCCGGCTCGGATATGATCGCGGCGCGCAGCTGGAAATCCTGTGTGCCCATGCGGATGGTATCGCCGATCTTCAGCCCGAGCCGGTCAATCAGGGCCGGATGCAGCACCGCGCCCGGCAGGCCGTCTTGCACGGCCAGCGCCTGTTGCAGCGGCAGGGCGGGATCCAGCTCTACCGCACCATAAAGCGGATAATTGGTGTCTACGGCCTTGACCTGGCTTAGGCCAAGCTCGGGCGCGCTATCGGCGCGGGCCTGCACCATGGAGCGGAAAGTAATGATTTCGGAAGCTTGCAGACTATTGGCCGCCACCCATGCCCGCTCGGCCTCGTTGGCCTTGCGATGGGTGAAATGGATCTCGGCATCGCCGCCAAGCAGGGTGGCGGCCTCGCCGCTCAGCCCGGCATCAATGGCAGCGCGGATGGTGCCGATACCGGCAATGGCCGCCACGCCCAAAAGCAGGCAAAGCAGGAAGATGCGAAAGCCCGCAAGCCCGCCGCGCAGCTCGCGCCTGGCGATGGTGGCCGCATAGGACAGGCTCATGCCAGCGCCCCGTCGCGCAGCTCCAGTGTGCGATCGCAGCGCGCGGCAAGATCGGGGGCGTGGGTCACCAGAATCAGGGTCGCGCCGTGGCGGTCGCGCAGGTTAAACAGCAGGTCCATGATGATCTCGCCGGTGGCGGTGTCCAGATTGCCGGTCGGCTCGTCGGCCAGCAGGATCCTGGGGCGCGGCGCGGCGGCGCGGGCCAGCGCCACGCGCTGCTGCTCGCCGCCCGATAGCTGGGCCGGATAATGATGCCGGCGATCCGCCAGCCCCATGGCCTCCAGCTCGGCTTCGGCTTTTTTGAAGGCCTCGCGATCCCCCGCCAGCTCCAGCGGGGTGGCGACATTTTCCAGTGCTGTCATGGTGGGGATCAGGTGGAAGGACTGAAACACAATTCCCATATTTTCGCGCCGAAAGCGGGCCAGCGCATCTTCGTTCATCTGGGTCAGGTCCTGCCCCAGCGCGCTGATAGAGCCGCCGGTGATGCTCTCCAGCCCGCCCATCAGCATCAGCAACGAGGATTTGCCCGAACCGGAAGGACCGATAAGGCCAATGCTCTCTCCCGCCTCGACATTTAGTGAAATGCCCCTAAGTATAGGCACAGGTCCGGCATTGCCTTGCAAGGTAAGCTGGACATTGTCGAGCGAAAGAACAGGAGACCCCATGCGAATATTCCCTTTGGCTATGCGTGGCCAGATATATAGGCGTTTTGTCGCGCTCTACAAGGCGACAATTCTTGCGGTATTGCTCGCGGGGGCGGCGAATGCACAGCAGCGGGTGGTGGCTTTCGGGGATTCTCTGGTGGCAGGGTTTGGCCTTCCTGCGCAGGAAGGTTTTGTGCCGCAGCTGGAGGCGTGGCTGCAAGGGCAGGGCGCGGATGTGGTGGTGGTGAATGCCGGAGTATCCGGGGATACCACCTCTGGCGGGCTTGCCAGGGTCGGCTGGGTTTTGGCCGAGGGGGCGGATCTGGTGATCCTCGAGCTGGGGGCGAATGATATGCTGCGCGGGGTATCTCCTGACGTGGCGCGGGACAACCTGGACGCGATTGTGGCGGATATTACCGGACGCGGCATCAAGGTTTTGATTGCGGGCATGCTGGCACCGCCGAATTATGGCGAGGCGTATCGAGCGGAATTCGATGCGATCTATCCCGATCTGGCCGAGAAATACGGGGTGGCGCTCTACCCGTTTTTTCTGGCGGGGCTGGGGCAGGCCCGGGGGGTGTCAGAGCTTTTTGCCCTGATGCAGGCGGACGGGATGCACCCGAATGCAAAAGGGGTGAAGCTGATTGTGGCCGATATAGGGCCTGCGGTGCTTGCGGCGCTGGAATAAAATGCTTTTACAAAGGAAAGGGCGCCGAGTGCGCCCTTGGTAATTTGCGGATGTTTACAGCCAGAACGGCTTGTTGGCTTCTTTGAAGGCCTGCCTGTAGCTGACACCGATATCTTGCAGGGCAGCATTGTCGAGCTTGGCCAGAGCCGCGCGGGTGTTGAAGCGGCGGCTCCATATGGCAATCATATTCAGGGAAATTGCCGGGAATTGAACGGTTTTGAGTGCGAGTGCTTGCATGATTGCCTCCATTAATGTTTGTGTTGAGTTGGTATGAAATCATTTCATGGGTTGATGTATGCCTCGAGGGGTGAAATAAGTAAAATGAATGATTGTTTTGTAATGCATAAGGAATAGTGATGTGATTAGAAATCTGGATATAACGGCCTTGCGCTCGTTTATTACCGTGGCAGAAACCGGCGGCGTGACCAAAGCGGCGGCGCAATTACACCTGACCCAATCGGCGGTATCGATGCAGCTCAAGCGGTTGGAGGAGGCGCTTGGCCAGCCCTTGCTGCTACGCTCGGGGCGCGGCGTGCGGTTGTCTCCGCAGGGCGAGCAGCTCTTGGGCTACGGGCGGCGGATTTTGGCGTTGAATGACGAGGTCTGGTTGCGCATGACGGATGCGCAATTCGAGGGCGAGGTGAGCCTGGGGGTGCCGTCCGACATCGTATACCCCTATGTGCCGGGGGTGTTGAAGCGCTTTGCCAATGATTTTCCCCGGGTGAAGGTGCAGCTGGTTTCGTCCTATACCTCGCATCTGAAGCGGATGCTGGCGGAGGGGAAGATCGATCTGATTTTAACCACCGAACACGGGATGGAAAAGGGCGGAGAGGCTTTGCGGATGGCGCCTTTGGTCTGGGTCGGGGGTGAGGGCGGGCAGGTCTGGGAAGAGCGGCCGCTAAAGCTGGCTTTCGAGACCAATTGCATATTCCGCCCCACAGCGCAGCGGGCGCTGGCGGATGCGGGGATTGAGTGGGATATGGTGGTGACGTCGGATTCGACCCGCACCATCGAGGCGACGGTCTCGGCGGATCTGGCGATCCATGCGCTGCTCTCGGAAACCGCTTCGCCCTATATGAAGGAAATCCCGCATAATGGCGCGCTGCCCGAGCTGCCGGTGTTTAATATCAATATGTATGTGGCGGATGGTGCGCGCCGCGATATGGCCGAGCAACTGGCGGAATATGTGCGGTTGGCTTACGGAGCGGAGGGGTAACGGCCTTTTTGCCGAGCGAAGCGAGGCCACCGCCGCCGCAGGCCGGTTTTCCAGCTTGCTGGAAAACGTGCTTTGGCCGAGGGGTGGGCTTGCCCGCCTCGAAGCCAAGGCAAGCCCGCGCTTCGGGGCAGGGTTGGGCGCGTGCGGCCCCGGGGAGCTTTCGCCCCCTGGCTGGCGCGCGCAGCGCTATTGCTTGCAGCCTTTTACTTCAGGCCGATGAGCCTGTCAGCGGAGAGCGGGCCTGCGCCGCGGGTGAAGAGGATCAGCAGGATCGTGATCCAGAACAGGCGTTGATCCATGATCGGGCTGTCGGAAATGCGTTCGAACCAGCTGCCAATCGCGGTTTCGTCGGCCATATGTCCATAGATATCGACATAGGATTGCACGAGAATAAAGCCGATCATGCCCAGCGCGGCGAGTCGGGTGAACAGGCCGATGACGATCAGGGCGGGCAGGATGAACTCGGCATAGGTGCCGGCATAGGCAATGAATTTGTTGAGGGTCGAGATATTGCCGACGCTGTATCCGGCGGCCTCGAAGACGCGGGGCAGGATTTGCCCATAGGCCCCGAAGCCGAGGCTGAAGATGCTGTCGCCCAGTTTCAGCGCGGCCGAATTCCAGAAATACATCAAAAGCGTCGCGGCAAAGGTGAAGCGCGCCAATGTGGGCAAAAACCACGGGTTCAGCTTTGCGCTGATGGCGTCCATTGGGCTGTTATGTAGTCTCAACAAGGCATTCATGGGTTTAGCTTTCTATTTTAATGAGAAGGTTGGACTCAAACAGCCCGCCGATATTTTCGGTGAGGTCAAAGCCGTGGATGGTCTCGCAAAATTCAATGGTCTCGCCCAGGCTGCGGCCCGCGCCAAGCCCGCGCAGAAAATCCGCCGCGCCGGGGGGGAGGCTGCGCATTTCCACCACTTCTTCCGGACGGGCGATCAGCACATCCTGACCATGCCTGGGGATGGCGGTATCTGGCGCGTCCGAATTTTTTTGCCAGATGGCAAATACCGGAAAGGGCGAGGAAATAATCCGCAGGCTGGGATGCAGGCGCAGCTTGGCATCCGCCATTTGCGCCGGTGTCAGCGCCGCAAGCGCGGCCCCGTCGACCGGTTCGGCATCGGCGGCGTGAAAGGCCTCGGTGCGGGCGCGCTCCAGCCTTGCCACATCGGGCAGATAGGTCAGCTTGGCCACGGGCGGAAAGGCGGCGAGGAAATCAGCGAATTCGGGCGCGAATTGCGACAGGATCGGGGATTTGGGCGGATGCTGGCGCACAAACACCCCCGCCATGGCCTGAAAGAATTTCTCCCCCACCAGCTTTTCCACCACCGGATAGGCGTCTGACAGCGCGTCGGATAGCGAAAGCACGACGTTGTTGCGATAAACATCAAAGCGCTTGCCCGCAGGGCGGCCATTGGGGTCAATCACCCCTTTGGGCGTGGGGCGCTCGTTATCCAGCAGGGCTTTGGCAAAATCGGTCTGGCTCATGCGATCGCCTCCAGGGCGCGGCTGGCGCGGGCGGCTTCGGCTTCCAGAATTGGCCAATCGGGGATGTCGTTATCCCATTCGATCAAAATAGGCTTGGGACCGGAGCGCGCCAGCGTGCGATCCAGCAGCGCCCATACCGGATCCACCACTTTATCATTGTGAGAATCAATCAAAAGCGGCGCGCCGTGTTCGTCTTTATCCTCTATATGCCCGCCCAGATGCAGCTCGCCGATATGCTCTACCGGAAAATGGTCTATATAGTCTTCGGGGGAATATTCCTGATTGGTGGCCGAGATAAACACATTGTTTATATCCAGCAACAGCCCGCAGCCCGAGCGCGATACAACCTCCTCGATAAAGGTGATTTCATCCATGGTCGAGCTGGCAAAGGCCACATAGACCGACGGATTCTCCAGCAGCATTTGCACGCCCAGCGTATCCTGCACCTCGCTCACATGCGCCGCCACGCGCTTGGCGGTTTCCATTTTATAAGGCACCGGCAACAGGTCGTTCAGAAAGCCGCCCTCATGGGTAGACCATGCCAGATGCTCGGAAAACGAGGCGGGTTTCAGCCAGCTCAGCAGATGCTTGAGGCGGGCGAGGTGGTCTTTGTCCAACGGGCCCTCGCCGCCGATAGACAGGCCGACCCCGTGGCAGGAAATCGGAAATTTTTCGGCAAGGCGTTTGAGCTGCGCCAGCATCGGCCCGCCCGCCGACATATAATTCTCTGCATGGATTTCCAGCCATTTTGCATGGCCTGCATCGGCGAGAATATCATCAAGGTGTTGGGGCTTGTATCCGACACCTGCGCTATCAGGCAATTTGTTTTGTGGGGGCATGAAAGGCTCGATGTTGAGGGTAGATGTGCCGGGGGTGCGGCACATCCCGTTTCATTCAGGAGGGCACGTCACGGGTCAGCTCTTCCAGCGAACCCATGCGGGGGGTGCCGTCGGCCATATCCGGCAGTTCCATGGTTGTGCAGGTGCCCGCCGGCACCATGGAAAACGCATTGCCCTGGTAATCTACGGTCGAGGTGCCCGCGCAAGTGGTGCCGGCACCGGCTTTGCAATCATTCTGGCCCGCGAGCGCTACGCCCCAGCATTTTTCGGCATCTTGTGCGGTGGCGCTACCGGTGGTGGTTGCGAGAGCTGCGGCTACGGAACCGGCAATGGCGAAACCTCTTAGAATATTTTTAGACATGGGATATTTCCTTTTTGAGTGATGTGAATTTGTCGTTGAAGACAGATAAAGGGCTATCTAGAGTTGAAATCACGTTCCAGTAACAAGGGTGTTATGTAACGCAATTGTAACAGTCTGGTGAGCTATGTTTCAAATTCTGCCCTGATCCGGCGGTGTTACATTGATGAAACTAGCTGGAGAGCCATAGTCTGTTCCGGCTTTGCGGGCGGGCAGCCACCTCGTTGATACGGGCGAGCCGCGCCTTGATTTGCATCAATATTCAAGCGATGAAAATATATTTCCGGACGCTTGTTTGGTTGACCTCTCTTGGCGGCGGGGGTAAACAAACAAGACTCTTAAAGGCCCTGCATCGGGGCAAATCATTAAAGGAGTGGCCCTTGGCAGACCTTTTGCGCGAATATCTCCCCATTCTCATTTTCTTCGGCCTTGCTGTGGTGCTGGCGATTATTCTGACATTATCCGCTATTGTGGTGGCTGTGCGCCGCCCGGACCCCGAAAAGCTTTCGGCCTATGAATGCGGCTTTAATGCTTTTGACGATGCGCGCATGAAATTCGATGTGCGGTTTTATCTGGTGGCGATTCTTTTCATTATCTTTGATCTCGAGGTGGCGTTCCTGTTTCCGTGGGCAGCGTCTTTCCAGTATGTCGGGGAGTTCGGCTTCTGGTCGATGATGGTATTTCTGGCGGTGCTTACCATCGGTTTTGCCTATGAGTGGAAAAAAGGAGCGCTGGAATGGTCATAAGCATGGGGGCCAATGCGGCTGGCGCGGATAAAGAGCACAGCACCGCCCTGATCAATAACGAGCTGGCCGATAAGGGGTTTTTGCTCACCACCACCGAAGATATCATCAATTGGGCGCGCACCGGCTCGCTGCACTGGATGACCTTTGGCCTGGCCTGCTGTGCCGTTGAGATGATCCACACCTCGATGCCGCGCTATGATCTGGAGCGTTTCGGCACCGCGCCGCGCGCCAGCCCGCGGCAATCCGATCTGATGATCGTGGCCGGCACGCTGACCAATAAAATGGCGCCTGCGCTGCGCAAGGTCTATGACCAGATGCCCGAGCCGCGCTATGTGATCTCCATGGGAAGCTGCGCCAATGGTGGCGGCTATTATCACTATTCATATTCGGTGGTGCGCGGCTGTGATCGCATCGTGCCGGTGGACGTTTATGTGCCGGGCTGCCCGCCCACGGCCGAAGCGCTGCTTTACGGTGTTTTGCAGCTCCACCGCAAAATCCGCCGCACCGGAACGATTGCACGATAGGAAGAACATGCTTGAAGCCCTGAATGAATTAAAAGCCCTGATCGAGCAAAAGCAGCCCGATGCCCTGCGCCGCGCCGAGGTGGCAGGCGGGGAGCTGGTGGTGCATATCGTGCCCGCCTCCATTCCGGATTTTGTCGAATTCCTGCGCTGCAACAGCCAGTGTATGTTTACCCAGATGATCGACATTACCGGCGCGGATTACCCCGGGCGGGCCAAGCGGTTCGAGCTGATTTACCATTTCCTGTCGATGCGCCTTAACCAGCGTATCCGGGTGAAGGTCGATCTGGCCGATGGCGAGATTGCGCCCAGCATCACCGCCATTCACCCTTCGGCCAACTGGTTCGAGCGCGAGGTGTTTGATATGTATGGCATCCGGTTTTCCGGCCATCCGGATCTGCGCCGTTTGCTGACAGATTACGGCTTTTCCGGCCATCCTTTGCGCAAGGATTTCCCCACCAGCGGCTATGTTGAAATGCATTATGACGAGGTGGAGAAGCGCTGCGTTTATCGCCCGGTGGCGCTCACGCAGGAATACCGGCAATTTGATTTCATGTCCCCGTGGGAGGGGGCGAAATATATCCTGCCCGGTGATGAAAAATCCGACCCCAAGCAGGAGGCGAAATGATGGACGCGTCAAACCCGCCAAGCCCGAAAACCGTTCGTAATTTCAGCCTGAATTTCGGGCCTCAGCACCCATCAGCCCACGGGGTGTTGCGCATGGTGCTGGAGCTGGATGGCGAGATCGTGGAGCGCGCCGACCCCCATGTGGGCCTGCTGCATCGCGGCACCGAAAAGCTGATGGAAAGCCGGACCTATCTGCAAAATCTGCCGTATTTTGACCGGCTGGATTATGTGGCTCCGATGAATCAGGAGCATGCGTTTTGTCTGGCAATTGAAAAGCTGACGGGGGTTGAAATCCCGCGCCGCGCCTCGCTCATTCGGGTGCTGTTTTCCGAGATTGGCCGGATTTTGAATCACCTGATGAATGTGGGATCGCAAGCCATGGATGTGGGCGCGCTGACGCCCAATCTATGGGGGTTTGACGAGCGCGAAAAGCTGATGATTTTCTATGAGCGGGCTTGTGGTGCGCGCCTGCACGCCAATTATTTCCGCCCCGGCGGGGTGCATCAGGATCTGCCGCAAAAGCTGGTGGATGATATCGACGCTTGGGCCGTGGCCTTTCCGCCGGTATTGGACGATATGGCGAACCTGCTGACGGAAAACCGGATTTTCAAGCAGCGCAATGTGGATATCGGCATCCTGACCGAGCAAGACGCGCTGGATTATGCCATGACCGGCGTGATGCTGCGTTCCACCGGGCTGGCATGGGATCTGCGCCGCGCGCAACCCTATGAATGCTATGATGAGTTTGATTTCCAAATTCCGGTGGGCACCAATGGGGATTGCTATGATCGCTATCTGATGCGCATGGCCGAAATGCGCGAGAGCCTGAAGATCATCCGTCAAGCCATTGTAAAGCTGAATGATTGCAAGGGCGAAGATGTGCTGGCGCGCGGCAAGCTGACCCCGCCAAAACGCGCCGATATGAAAACCGGCATGGAAGCGCTGATCCATCATTTCAAGCTTTATT
>JALSHK010000470.1 GCA_026982275.1 Paracoccaceae bacterium
TGGTGAAAATCCCGTTTCGGGTGGGGTTCTGGCTGATGCCGGGCACCAGAATATCGGAGCCTTCAACCAAAAGCGCGGCCGCCACGGGAAAGGCCGCCGAGGAAGGATCGCGCGGCACGGCAATGCTCTGCCCCGTCAGCTCTGGCTGGCCTTGCAGGGTAATCACGCGGCCCTCATCGGTGATCTCGGTGCGGATATCGGCGCCAAAGCCCGCCAGCATGCGCTCGGTATGGTCGCGGGTGGCTTCCTGCTCGATTACCACGGTTTCGCCGGGGGCATTCAGCCCCGCCAGCAGCACCGCCGATTTCACCTGTGCCGAGGGCATCGGCGTGGCATAGCGCACCGGCAGCGGGGCTTTCGCCCCCACCAGCGTGAGCGGCAGCCGCCCGCCTGTCCGGCCCACCGCCCCGGCCCCGAACAGCTTTAGCGGCTCGGTGATCCGGCCCATCGGGCGGGCGCGCAAGGAGGCATCGCCGGTAAAGGTGGCGGTGATCGGGCTGGTGGCCATGGCCCCCATAATCAGCCGCACCCCCGTGCCGGCATTGCCGCAATCAATCACCGCTTCCGGCTCGGCAAAGCCGCCAACGCCAACACCGCTTACTACCCATTCACCCTCGCCCAGCCGCTCCAGCCGAGCGCCAAACGCCTGCATCGCCTTGCCGGTATCCAGCACATCCTGGCCTTCCAGCAGGCCGGTAATCCGGGTTTCGCCCACACTGAGCGCGCCAAGGATCAGCGCGCGGTGCGAGACAGATTTATCGCCCGGCACCCGCGCCTCGCCCCGAAGCGGCGCGGATTTGCAAGAGGACATGGGGCGGGCAGGGCCGTGGCTGGACATGGTGATATCTTTCCTGGTCTAAAACCCTGCTTCTATACCCTTTTGTGCCCCAAGCGTCTATCTGCAAACATCAGGCATCTTCGCGCAAGAAACAAACGACCGGCCATTTGGAGCCGTCCAGCTCATAGCGAAAGCCAAGCGCGGCCAGCCGCGTAAAAATCGCCTCGATCTCGGCCTCGCCATATCGGCGCGGATGCACCTCCAGAATAATCAGGCGCAGCTGCGCAGGCAAAGGGGTGAAAAAATAATCCACCTCTGCGCCTTCGGCATCACAAATCAACACTGTGGCCTTTCGGACCACAAGCAGATCATTCAACGCAGCGGAATTCACCTTGATCTTTCGGGCAAAAGGTATTTTTGCGCCGTGCAGCGAGGCCGCATGGAAAGCCTTGGGAATATGAAACCGGACCCTGTCCGGACCCGGCCCTGCCAGAACCGCGAAATTCAGCAAGGTGATATCATCAATGCCATTCAGGGCAAAATTGCTGCGGATATTGTCAAACAGCTTCGGGTTGGCCTCAACGGTGGTCAGATTTTGGCCGCCCACCACCCGCGCGGCCTCGATGGCGAGATAGCCAATGCCGGTTCCAACCTCCAAAACCGTGTCATCGGGCCGCAAATGGGTGCGTATGGCAAATAGCTCTTGGCGTTCGTATTTACCGATTTTCAAGGCATCCTTCAGAGACGGGCTTAAATGCGCGTTGGATATCTCGAGAAGAATACCGTTTACTTCATACCGTGGCATAGCCGCCGCCCGCCGCTAGAGATTCGAAAACAGGTGGATGTGGTTTTCCACGCTCATGCCGCCATCAATCGGCAGGATGGCCCCGCTGATATAGGCCCCGCCCTTGCCGCAAAGATAAAGCGTGGCGGCAGCCAGATCATCCCCGTTTCCGATCCGCCCCAGCGGCACATTGGCCCCGACCCTGGCCGCGCCCTCGGCCGTGCCGGTGGCAAAAGCGGTCATTTTTGAAGGAAACGGCCCGGGCGCAAAGGCATTTACCGTGATCCGCTTCGGCGCAAATTCCCCCGCCAGGGTTTTGGTCAGATGATGCACCGCTGCCTTGGAGGCGGTATAGGCATAGGCCCCTTCCGCCACCGGCACCGTGCCCATCACCGAGCCGATATTCACCACCCGCGCCGGATCCGCATCGCTGGCGGCAGCCTCCAGCAAGGGCAGCAGCTCGCGCGTCAGGGTAAACATCCCCGCAACATTCACCGCCATCACCCGCTCCCATTGCCCATGGGGGAAGCTTTCCAGCGGCGCGCCCCAGCTTACGCCCGCATTGTTGAATAAAATATCCAGCTTGCCGGTGCGGGATTTTACCGCAGCCGCCAATGCCAATATGCTGTCTTCAGAGCCGACATCGCCGGCAAACCCCTCGGCAGAGCCTTGCGCCCCCAGCGCATTGAGCGCCTGCGCCGCCGCCTCGCATCGCTCGCCTTTCCGGCTGACCAGCATCACATGCGCGCCCGCCTGCACCAGCGCTGTGGCGATCATGGTGCCAATGCCGCTGCCGCCGCCCGTTACCAGGGCGACCTTGCCCTTCAGGCCGAATAAATTCTCTAGATGATCCATGGCGCATCCCCGCATGTATTGACTGGCTTGTTTTTGCTTTCCGGAAAGCCTATCTAAGGCAAGTAAGTTTGTATACGTGTAACAAGGAATTGGATTATGGATTTGTATATCCTGTTGGCGTCCGGCGTGCTGGGAGCGGTTTTTCTCTCTAGTCAGGACGGCATTCGCCAGAACGGGGCCAGCTTTGCACCGGTCTTGCTCAAAACGCTGGTTGGCGCTTTTGGCGGTGCAATGGTCTATCTGCTGATGCTGAATGCCGGGCGTTTCCCGCTTGATGTCAATATCGGGTCTTTTTTGCTGCTCTTTGTGCTGGGCGGTTTTGGCGGCGCGATTTCAACATTTGCGCTAGCCTCGCTGCGGCTGGCATTAAACAAGCGCAAAAACTAGGCCTGCATACCCAGCACATCCAGCATGCTATATTGCCCGGGCTTTTGCCCGTGGCCCCATAGCGCCGCCTTTAGCGCGCCACGGGCAAACAGCATCCGGTCCGAGGCGATATGCTTGAGCGAAATCCGCTCGCCCGCGCCGGCAAAGATCACCTCGTGCTCGCCCACCACATCGCCGCCACGCAGGGCGGCAAAGCCGATATGGCCCGCTTGGCGCTCGCCGGTTATGCCTTCGCGCGCCAGATCCCTGATCTCGCTCAAATCCCGCCCGCGCCCCCCGGCGGCGGCCTCGCCCAGCATCAGGGCTGTGCCCGAAGGCGCATCCACCTTGTGCCGATGGTGCATTTCCACCACCTCGATATCAAAATCCTCATCCAGCGCCGCCGCTATTTTGCGCGTCAGCACCGTTAGCAGATTTACCCCGAGGCTGAAATTGCCCGAGCGGATGATGGGCGCATGGCGCGAGGCGGCTTCCAGAAAGGCGAGGTTCTCCTCGCTCAGCCCCGTGGTGCCGATCACATGCGCCGCGCGCACCTGCGCCGCGATCTCGGCATTGGCCATGGTGGCTTCCGGCGTGGTGAAATCCAGCAGCGCGTGGGCGTGTTGCAGCGCCTCCAGCGGGGCGTCCTGCACGATGATGCCGCGCGGGGCCATGCCCATCGCCTCGCCCAGATCCTGGCCGATCCAGGCATGGCCCGGATGCTCGGTCGCGCCGATCAGGCTGGCCTTTGGCGCTTCGTCCACCGCGCGCAAAAGCATCTGCCCCATGCGGCCCGAAATCCCCATTACCGCGATTTTTGTCTGCTCGGTCATATTCCGCTCCTGATGTCTTTTCCCAGCTTTACCCCGCCCAAACCTTGACTTCAACACACATGCCCGCCATATCGCCTGCATGGCTAAAAAACAAAATACGAGTCGTGGCCCCGGCCAGCGGCAATTGCGCGTTGGCGAGAGCATCCGCCGGATCCTGTCCGAGATTTTTGCGCGGGGCGAATTGCATGATCCCGAGCTGGCACATGTGTCGATCACGGTGGGCGAGGTGCGGATGTCTCCGGATCTCAGCGTGGCCACGGTATTTGTGCTGCCGCTGGGCGGTGAAAATGCGCTGGAGGTTTCCAAGGCGCTGGCACGCAACAAAGGCGAGCTGCGGCATCTGGTGACCAAAGAGCTGAATATCCGTTTTTCGCCCGATCTGCGGTTTTTGCCGGATCTGACCTTTGACCAGATGGCCGAGACCGAGCGGCTGCTTAATCTGGATGCGGTGAAGCGCGACCTGGCCAAGCCCGACCAGCCGGAATCCGAATCCGACAGCACCTGAATGACAGAGCCGCGCCTAACCGTCACCTCTGCCCGCCACCAGCCGCTGAATTGTCTGGTTACCCTCAAGGTCGGCAGCACATTTTTGCGCAATCTGATCTATGTGCTGGACCATGGCAAACCCTTTGGCACCAATGAGGCCGACTTCCCTAAAGGGCTGCATAGCCGCTTTTTAACCCGCGACGAACTGCAAGCGCAGGTTTCGTTTTTTGTGGTTCGGGATCCGGTGGCGAGGTTTTTTTCGCTCTATTTTGACAAGGTCGTGGGCAAGCCGGAAAACCGCTTTCATTTCATTACCGAAAAACTGCTGGAACATCGCGTATTTCATGACGGGCCGGAGCTGAGCCTTGCCCAGCATCGGGAAAACTGTATGTCGCTTCTGGGGTTTGTCGGGGTGCGGCTGCGCAATAAAAAGGGCCGGGTGGTCAATCCCCATTGGAGCCGGCAGATCTTGCGGCTGGGACAAGGGCTGGAATTCGGCCTGCAGCCCTTGATGCTGGAGCATCTGGAGCGGCAGCTTTTGCAAATCGCGGATGGGCGTATCGAGGGGCTGGAACCCGCAATTGCCATGGTAAAAAGCCGAAACCGCTCGCCTCGTCCCGTCGAGATCGAGGATGTGCTGACCCCGGATATATATCACAAGATCGTCTCGCTTTACCCCGAGGACATCCAGCTATATGACCTTGTGAAAACCGGCTGGGAGGTGCTTGGCCATCCGCCGGAAATCAAGCTTTAGGATTCTATCATGGCAAGACGCAAAAAAGGCCGCCCGCTGCATGGCTGGCTGGTGATCGACAAACCCCTAGGCATAACCTCCAGCGCGGTGGTAAACAAAGCCAAATGGGCGTTTGACGCGAAAAAAGCAGGCCATGCCGGCACGCTGGATCCTGAGGCAACCGGGGTGTTGGCCATCGCCTTTGGCGAGGCGACCAAAACCGTGCCCTATGTAACCGATTCGCTGAAAGCCTACCGTTTTACCGTGCGGCTCGGAGAGGCTACCAATACCGATGATGCCGAGGGCGAGGTGATTGCCACCAGCGAAATCCGCCCGGGCGCCGAGGATATCCGCGCAGAATTACCCGCCTTCACGGGGGAAATTATGCAAGTGCCGCCGCAATACTCCGCCGTCAAGGTGGATGGCGAGCGGGCCTATAAGCGCGCGCGGGATGGCGAGGAAATGGAGCTGAAGGCAAGGCCGCTTTTTGTGGAAAGCCTTGAGCTGGTCGAAATGCCCGATGCGGACCATGCCGTGCTGGAAATGACCTGCGGCAAGGGCGGATATGTGCGCTCTATCGCGCGGGATCTGGGCAAGGCGCTGGGCTGTTTTGGCCATGTGGTGCAGCTTCGCCGCGTATGGGCGGGGCCGTTTGAAATTGCCGACAGCATCCCCTTTGCCAAGCTCGACGAGCTGGCCAAAGACCGCGCCTTGGACGATTTTTTGCTGCCGCTGGAGGCCGGGCTGAACGATCTTGAGGAGCTATCCTGCACCGTTGAGGGCGCGGCCAGGCTGCGCAATGGCAATCCGGGCATGGTGGTGGCGTCGGATGTGGAATATGGCGAGGAATGCTGGGCCTCGTTTGAAGGCCGGCCCGTGGCGATCGGGGTTTACAAAGCAGGAGAATTGCACCCTAATCGGGTTTTTGTATTGGGGGAGTAGCATGGAGGAGCTGCCCATTGGCCAAGCGGTGGATTACACCCCCGCCAGCCTGCCGGAAAACCGCCCGCTGCAAGGGCAATATTGCCGCTTGGAGCCATTTGACTTGGCCCGCCATGCGCAGGGGCTTTTCAACGCCTATCTGCAAGATGAAGCGGGCAAAAACTGGACCTATCTTTCGGTGGACGGCTTTGATGATCCCGCCAAATTCAAAACATGGGCGGCCGAAACCTGCACCAAATCCGACCCGTTTTTCTATGCGGTGACGGATCCGGAAAGCGGTCAGGCGACCGGGCTGGCCAGCTATCTGCGCATTAATCCGGCGGCGGGGAGTATCGAGGTTGGCTGGATCAACTTTTCGCCGCTGCTGCAAAGCACGCGGGCCTCGACGGAGGCGATGTATTTGATGATGCGCGAAGCCTTCCGGCTTGGCTATCGTCGCTACGAGTGGAAATGCGACAGCTTGAACGGGCCTTCCAACCGCGCGGCCACGCGGCTTGGCTTTACCTTTGAGGGTATTTTCCGGCAAGCATTGGTTTATAAGGGCCGCAACCGTGATACCGCATGGTTTTCGGTGCTGGATGGCGAATGGTCTGTGCTGAAAGCCCGATTCGAGCGCTGGCTCGCGCCAGATAATTTCGACGAATCCGGCCAGCAACTGCGCGCGCTATGAGCGCCCTGCTTAGCGGCATTGCCGTGGGCTTTGCGGTGGCGATGCCGGTTGGGCCGGTCGGGGTGCTATGCATCAAGCGCAGCCTGAAAGACGGATTTGCCACGGGTTTTGCCACGGGCTTTGGCGCAGCCACGGCAGATGCCGCCTATGGGCTGCTGGTCGCGCTGGGGCTGGGGCTGTCGGGCTTGCTGGCCTATGCGCTGCCGCTGAATATCGGCGGGGGCGCGCTGATTGTGGCGCTGGGCCTGCTTGGCTTGCGCCGTTTTTTCAGGCCAGCCGAAAAGGCAGAGCTGGCCTCGCCAAAAGGCGGCCTGTGGGCGGCGTGGTTCAGCACGTTTTTACTGACGCTGACCAATCCGATGACGATTCTGGCCTTTATCGGCCTGATCGCCGCCCTTGGCACCGCCAGCGATTATGGGCCGTATTGGCTGGTAGCGGGGGTGTTTACCGGCTCGCTCTTGTGGTGGTTGATGCTTGTAGGCGGGGTATTGATGGTCAAATCCCGCCTGCCGGTATCTGCGCTGCGTTGGCTGGATTTTGCCTCGGGTGCAATGTTGTTGATCTGGGGTGTCGCTATTATTCTGGGAGCGGCTTTGTGAGTGTTTCTTTGGGAGGGAATATTGGAAAAGCCGGCGGTTTTCAAAAGCCATAGAACGGAAAGGCAGGGGTAGTGGCCAAGAAAAGCGGGCTGCCCTGACTGGGCGTGGCCCCGGAAGCGGCGCCAATGGGCGGTGCCTGGGGAAACGGAACACCCGCGCCGCTATCTGGCGCTGCGCATGGGGGCTGAGCTGCTATGGCTAAGACCGGTCCTGCAAAATATCGTCAAGCGCAGAGAGCAAAGCAAGCACCTCTTTGGCGGTATTATAGTGGCACAAGGAAATACGGATGCAGCTCTCCAGGCCCAGCGGCACCAATACATTTCCCGAATAATGGTCAGCCTTACGGATATGGGTGCGGATGCCGCGCTCGTTCAGGGCAGACACGACCTTGCCCGATTCCACCCCAGCAAGTGCCGCCGAAACCAGCCCCCGCCGCGCCGGATTATCCGTGCCACCAATGATCTGCACGCCCGTTATTCCGGCCAGGCCGCGATGGTTGGCATCGCCTTTTATCAGCAGTTCGGTCAGTGCCCATTCCTGCGCCGCCATGGCCTTGCCTGCAGCCTCGATCTTCCCGCGCTTGCTGGCCGCATTCGAAACCCGCCCCCCAAGCCATTCAAAATAGCGCACCACATCCGAGAAAGCGGCATAGGCGCCCGCATCTCGCGTGCCCATTTCCCAAGGCGCATCGGGCGCGCCGATCAGGCTGTCATGGGGCAGGATAGCAAACCGGTCGGAAATCCATGCCAGCCCGTATCCATGGCGGGAGAAAACCTTGTAAGGCGAAATCACATAGCCATCAATGCCGTAAGAGTCGATATCCACCCCGCCATGGGCGGCATATTGGATACCATCAACGATGACCAGGCAATCGGGCGATATCTCGCGGATGCTGGCGGCAATGGCAGCCACATCCATCGCCATGCCGGTAACGGGAGAGGCCTGCAGAATGGTGGCGACGCGGGTATCGGGGCGAATATGGGCGCGATAGGCTTCCGCTGAGACTAAACCAGTGGCATCATCATGGGGCACGCTGATATATTCCAGACCGGCGATTTCCGCCCAGCGGATGGCGGCGCTGCGAGAGGCGGGATGCTCGATACTGCTGCCCAGCACCACGCCGCTTTTTTTCACTCCGATACAGGCGGTGCGGATTAGGCGAAACAATAGCTCGGTGCCACTTTCCCCCATAAATACCTGCCCGTGCCTGGCATTGAGAAACCGCAGAATATCGGATTTGGCGTGGGAAATGGTCTCGCCTCCGGCCTTTGATCCGGGGTTGTCACGGCCTTGATTGTCAGGAATGGCGGCGAATTGCGCAGAGGTGCCGATCACGGAATTCAGCGTCAGCGCCCCGCCGGCATTCTCGAAAAATATCCGCGGGCCCTGGCTGGGGCACGTATCTATCCGGGCGAAGCGGCTGCGGATATCATTCAGGAGTTCGGGAGGAAAAATTTGCATTTGGTAATCTTTCGGCAAGAAGTTGAAGCCACCCTAAACGATGGGTTTACTGTGTGGAAGCCACGATCGGGAAGATAGCCGCGCGGCGCGAGCGCAAACTGACCACAAGCGCAAGGGCAGACGCGCCGCCACCGCGTCGCATACGCATTTTTACCTCTGGTAAAAAGCCGCCCCAAGGGCGATATTCGCCCTATCCCAGATCAAAATCCACTGTATTGCCAAAGGGTAAATCCCGCAGCCTTTGCCCCGAGGCGGCGAATATCGCATTGCCCAGCGCCGCCGCTATTGGTGGTGTGCCCGGTTCTCCGGCGCCGCCCATACGC
>JALSHK010000471.1 GCA_026982275.1 Paracoccaceae bacterium
TAACTAGCACCATTATAAATATTACCAATTACATATATATTGTGACATGCATTAGCGGGTTATGGAATAGAGCAGCGGTGTTTCAGAGGCAGAAAAACGCTCGACTAGCGAATTTATGCCCAAAACTGTGGATAAACTCCCGCTATACCAAGGCTCTGGCTCGGAAAGCCCCCAATCTTCAACATCAAGATCCGCCAATGCACCATCAAGCGATTCGAGATAGGCCAGCACGGCCTGATCCCCACCCAGCGCATCGACCAGTCCGTTCTCCACCGCCTTGCGCCCCGAAAAAACGCCGCCTGCCGTTACGTCATCCAGTGCGCTTCCGCTCAGGTTGCGCCTCTGGGCGACCAGCCCTTTGAACCACGCGTAGGTTTCCTTGATCATGGCTTCCTGTGCCGCCACCTCGGCCGCGCTGGCTTGCCGAAACGGGCTAACCCCGCCTTTGATTTCCGAGCTGCGAATTACCTGCATGCGCACCCCTATCTGTTCCATCAAGCCGCTCACATCCGGATATTCCATGATCACGCCAACAGAGCCGGTAATGGTGTTTTGCCGTGCAAAAATATAATCCGCGCCCAGCGCCGCAATATAGCCCCCCGAGGCCGCCACCCCGCCCATCTGCGCCACCACCGGCTTTTCAGCCGCCACCGCACGCAGGTTTTCATACAGGATCTCGGAGCCAACCACCGTGCCGCCCGGCGAATTGATCCAGACAATCAGCGCCTTCACATCGTCATCTGCCGCGATCCTGGCCAAGACCTCCTCGCGGTAGCGATCCTGCGTTATAATGCCGTCAATGCTGATGCGGGCAATCTGCGGACCGGTCGGAAATTCGCTATCGGCACTGCTCACAGCCCACCAGATAATTCCGCCGATCAGCAGCAGCATAAATCCGATGCCCCGCCAAAAGCCGGAGCGGCGCCATTTACGGCGCCGCTCCTCGTAAAGATCTCTTTCGAAATCTTCTTTTTTGCCATCCCAAGGGGGCATTAGTCGTCAGAGCCTTTCAGCGCTGCGCCGAGAATGTCGCCCAAAGAAGCACCGGAATCAGACGAGCCATACTGCTCGATCGCTTCCTTCTCTTCGGCAATCTCGCGGGCTTTGATCGAAAGACCAAGGCGGCGCGAGGATTTGTCGATATTGGTGACGCGGGCGTCGACCTTGTCCCCAACAGAGAAGCGCTCTGGACGCTGCTCGGCACGGTCACGAGACAGATCAGAGCGGCGGATGAACGACTTCATGCCGTCATAGGTTACCTCGATGCCGCCATCTTCAATCGATGTCACCTCAACAGTCACAACCGCCCCGCGTTTGATGCCGCCAACGGCACCCTCGAACGGATCATCGCCCAGCTCTTTGATCGACAGGCTGATACGCTCTTTATCCGCATCGATGTCGGTCACAACCGCTTTCACGATGTCGCCCTTCTGGTAATCCTGAATGGCTTCCTCGCCGGAGCGGTCCCAATCAAGGCCCGAAAGGTGGACCATGCCGTCAATATCGCCTTCAAGGCCGATAAACAGGCCAAATTCGGTGATGTTCTTGACTTCGCCTTCAACTTCGGTGCCCACAGGGAAGGCCGCTGCGAAATTCTCCCACGGATTGCCCTGGGTTTGCTTGAGACCAAGCGAAACGCGGCGCTTAACGGTGTCGATCTCCAGCACCATCACCTCAACTTCTTCAGAAGTGGAAACGATCTTGCCCGGATGCACGTTTTTCTTGGTCCAAGACATTTCGGACACGTGAACGAGACCCTCAACACCGGCTTCCAGCTCGACAAACGCACCATAATCGGTGATATTCGTCACGCGGCCCTTATGCACGGATTCAAGCGGATAACGCCCCTCCACATCCATCCACGGATCTTCTTGCAGCTGCTTCATGCCCAGCGAAATCCGCATGGTTTCGCGGTTGATCTTCACAACCTGCACTTTAACAGTGGCACCAATTTCCAGAATTTCGGAAGGATGGTTCACCCGGCGCCATGCCATATCGGTGACGTGCAGCAAGCCGTCTACGCCGCCAAGGTCCACAAACGCACCGTAATCGGTGATGTTCTTGACCACACCGTCAACGGTGTCACCCTCGGCCAGCTTGCCAACGATTTCAGCGCGCTGCTCGGCACGGGATTCTTCAAGAATGGCGCGGCGGGAAACCACGATGTTGCCACGGCGACGATCCATTTTCAAAATCTGGAACGGCTGGGCAAGGCCCATCAGCGGGCCGGCATCGCGCACCGGGCGCACATCCACCTGAGAGCCGGGCAGGAACGCAACCGCGCCGCCCAGATCAACCGTAAAGCCGCCTTTGACGCGGCCAAACATGGCCCCTTCAACACGCTCTTCTTTTTCATAGGCTTTCTCAAGCCGGTCCCAAGCTTCCTCACGACGGGCTTTTTCGCGGCTGATCGCCGCTTCGCCACGGGCGTTTTCTACGCGCTCGAGGAACACTTCTACAGTGTCGCCAACTTCGATTTCGGGGGCTTGGCCGGGCTCGGCAAATTCTTTTATATCAACACGGCCTTCCATTTTGTAGCCGATGTCGATGATCGCTTGGCCAGCTTCAATTGCGATAACTGTGCCTTTGACGACGCTTCCCTCGTCAGGGGTTTCAAGTTCAAAGCTTTCATTAAGAAGGGCTTCGAAGTCTTCCATGGATGCGGAAGTAGCCATAAATATAGTCTCCATTAGTGTTTTTACGGGCCGAGCGGTTGGGTCCGCCGGTCTTTAGGTTTCGGGTCAGAGGCGGGAAATACCTAAAAGCGATTTGAAAAGCCTAGGCTTTTTCGAATCGCTTCTTCACAAGGGCCACCGCCTTGGCGACAGCCGCGTCTATAGACAATTCCGAGGTATCAAGCAAGAGCGCATCGTCAGAAGCCCGCATCGGTGCCACATCGCGAGAGGCATCGCGGATGTCGCGCTGGCGCAAATCCATCGCCACGGTTTCCGGCCTGGTATCAGGGTTTTTCGCCTTCAGCTCGTCATATCGCCTCTGGGCCCGCACCGCGTCGGAAGCGGTAACAAAGAGCTTCACCTCGGCGCCGGGGCAGATCACAGAACCAATATCGCGCCCGTCCAGCACCGCACCACCTTCGCGCCGCGCAAAATCTTTCTGGAATTCAAGCAATGCCGCGCGCACCGCCGGCAGCGCCGCCACCTTGCTCGCCGCCTGCGCCACCCTTGCGGTGCGAAGCCCCTCCCGGTGCAGGTCCTGCTCGGTAAGCTCACGCGCGATCTGCGCTGCGGCCTCCGGCAGGATCACCCCGCGCCCCCGCATCATCGCCTTGGCCCCCACGGCACGATAAAGCAGGCCGGTATCGAGATGGGCAAAGCCGAATGCTTCAGCCACGGCGCGAGCCACAGTGCCCTTTCCTGCGGCAGCGGGGCCATCTATGGCAACGGTAAACTGCATGTTGATTCCCGGTTGATTTCCTCATTGTTAGCGCCTCAACGCCCGACTGGCTACCAATCACAGCTATATCCAAGATATTTATCCAAAATATAATAACTGCAGGCCCGCTTCATCCGCTTCCGTTTGTGGGATTTCCACCGAGCGAAGCGAGGCCATAGCCCAAACGTGAGGGATTTGTTGCGCCAGCAACACAGCCCTTACGGAGGGCGACCGGTTTATGGCACAATCCGCACCGCCCCCTTGGCCGCCGAGCTGGCAAATGCCGCATAGGCCCGAAGCGCGGTCGAAACCCGCCTTGTGCGCTTCTCGGAAGGATACCACGGAGCCGCGCCTTTGGCCGCACGCCGCGCTTCCAGCACCTCGTCCGCCACCGCCAGATTGATAATCCGCCCGGGAATATCGATCTCGATAATATCCCCGGTTTCCACCAGCCCTATCAGCCCGCCTTCTGCGGCTTCTGGCGATACATGCCCGATGGACAGCCCAGAAGTGCCCCCCGAAAACCGTCCATCGGTGAGCAGCGCGCATTTCTTGCCCAGCCCTTTGGATTTCAGGTAGCTGGTCGGATAGAGCATTTCCTGCATCCCCGGCCCGCCTTGTGGCCCCTCATAGCGGATCACAACCACATCGCCCTCCACCACCTTGCCGGTCAAAATCGCGCTCACGGCGCTATCTTGGCTCTCAAAAACCTTCGCCGGGCCGGTAAACACCAGATTGCTGTCATCCACGCCCGCCGTTTTCACAATGCAGCCCTCCAGCGCGATATTCCCGCTCAGCACCGCCAGCCCGCCATCTTGGGAAAACGCATTTTCCCTGCTACGGATAATCCCGCCCGTGCGATCGCGATCCAGCGCCTTATAGCGGTTCCCGGTCGAAAACGCCTCCACCGTGCGCACCCCCCCGGGCGCGGCCTTGAAAAATTGCTCCACCTCCGGCTCATTGCTGACCGCAATATCCCATTTCGCCAGCGCATGGCCCAGCGTTTCGCTATGCACGGTTGGCAGATCCGCATGGATCAGCCCGGCGCGGTTCAGCTCGCCCAGCAGGCCCATAATGCCGCCCGCGCGGTGAATATCCTCCATATGCACATTGGCGATCGAGGGCGCCACCTTGCACAATACCGGCACTTGCCTGGAGAGGCGGTCGATATCCTCCATGGTAAAACCAATCCCCCCCTCATGCGCCATCGCCAGCAGATGCAGCACGGTATTGGTAGAGCCGCCCATGGAAATATCCAGCGTCATCGCATTTTCAAACGCTTTGAAGCTGGCGATATCCCGCGGCAAAAGCCCCGCCTCGTTGCCCTCATAGTGCCGCTTGGTGATATCCACAATCCGCGAGCCGCATTCCTCAAACAGCACCTTGCGATCCGCATGGGTTGCCAGCATAGAGCCGTTGCCCGGCAGCGCAAGGCCCAGCGCCTCGGCCAGACAATTCATCGAATTGGCGGTAAACATCCCCGAACAAGAGCCGCAAGTGGGGCAGGCACTTTCTTCGATATCCTGCACCTGTTCATCGGTATAATTATCGTCTGCGGCATAGATCATGGCATCGATCAGATCGATCTTCTGCTCCAGATCATTGATCGTCACCTTGCCCGCCTCCATCGGCCCGCCCGAGACAAAGATCGCCGGAATATTCAGCCGCATCGCCGCCATCAGCATGCCCGGGGTGATCTTGTCGCAGTTGGAAATGCACACAATCGCATCGGCGCAATGGGCATTGACCATATATTCCACACTATCGGCGATCACCTCGCGCGAGGGCAGGGAATAAAGCATGCCGTCATGGCCCATGGCAATGCCGTCATCCACCGCGATGGTATTGAATTCCTTGGCCACGCCGCCCGCTTTTTCGATCTCGCGCGCCACCAGCTGGCCCATGTCTTTCAGGTGAACATGCCCGGGCACAAATTGCGTAAAGGAGTTAACCACCGCAATGATCGGCTTGCCAAAATCACCATCTTTCATCCCCGTGGCGCGCCAAAGCCCCCGCGCGCCGGCCATATTGCGGCCATGGGTAGAGGTGCGAGAACGATAATATGGCATGGGAATTTCCTTGTGTTTTCCGGTTTTCACCCGATTAGCACAGCCGCAGGGGGGAGCGCCAGAGGGTTTGGACACCGCATCACCTCGGTCGGGAACAGCCCCACCCTACGGCACACACCGCTCAAGGATAGGGTGGGGGTTAACCCACCACCCCCGTCACCCTGCACAAAAAGCAATTATTCCGCGCCGAGCGCACATCAACAAAGGCCACGCCATCATCAGCTAAAATCTCCGCGGCCACATGCGCGATATCTGCCGCCAGTGTAATCCGCCCCGTGCCATAAACAATCCGGAAATCCGCGCTATACCCTTTGAGCAAATAGTCAGGGCTGGATTGCAGCACCGGCGGCACGCCCTCTCCCGCCCATGCCCCGCATGCGTCAGCGCACAAAAAAACGGGGCCGGTTTCGGCGTAAGGCTGCTTGCGAGGTAAGGCCGCGCGGCACAAATCAGCATATCAGCGCCATTGGGCACATCATTCAGACAGTGGCGACAAGGCGTTCCATCGCCGCTAGAAATAGCGCGCTCGGCTGGCTGCCCATAATCGTCAGCCCCGCCTTTGCGAATATGCGAGACCCATTCAGGGGTATAAGGATGGTAAGTAAGGTGCATGCGTTTCTCCAAATAGCAGGTCTTACTTTTGGAGCAGGCGCGCAAAAATAACGACCCGATACTTGCGCATTAATCTTAAGCCGAGCTTTGGCCTGCGACAACATCAGGCCAAAAATGCGCCCGAGCCACCTATCGGCCCTCGCCACCCTCGAAATTGGAAATATTCCAGCCGATATTGAAAATCCGGTTGCGCAGCTCGATGCCGGTTTCGAGCGGATCCAGAAACACATGGGTTTGCAGGCCGGAACGATCCGTTAAAATCCACTCGACCAGCTGCATCGGGTCGGTTTCAAAGATCATCACCATCTGCCCGTTGCGCGGCTTTTCAGGGTCATACATGGTCATGTAGGCCCGTCCGCCCTCCTCCTCGATGCGGCGCACAAATACCGAGCTGGTTACATCGATATCCTCCAGCGACAGCAGCGAAAGCGGGGTGCGGCGCTGGGGGTAGCGCTGCGGGCTTACATTTGATTTGGCGTCAAATACTGCCAGAGTCCGCCCATCGGCCACCACCAGCGAATCCGACGGCGCATCATATTCAAACCGCATCTTGCCGGGCTTTTTCAGATAAAATGTGCCGGTAAATTCGGTGCCATCCGCATTTTCCTGCCGAAAAGTCGCCTGCGCACTAACCAAATTGGTCAAATATGCATTCAGCCGCTGGATAGAATCGTTTTGGGCATAGGCGGGCGCGGCCAGCATGGCAGCACAAGCGGCCATAAAAATACGTCTATCCATTAACTCTTCTTTCAATTTAATCGGCCCCGCAAAGGGGGCCGCACATTTTCTTGTTTAATCAGAGATACTAAACCGGGCTTTCCGGCACAAGCACCTCGCGCTTGCCCACATGGTTCGCAGGCGAAACTACGCCCATATCTTCCATTTCTTCCACCAGCTTCGCGGCCTTGTTATAGCCAATCGAAAGCTTCCGCTGAATATAGGAGATCGAACATTTGCGGTCTCTTGCCACAATCGCGATGGCTTGGTCAAGCAGGGCATTTTTATCGGCCTCGTCGGTGCCAAGACCCAGCACAGCGTCTATATCGGCGCTCTCACCGCCCTTTGGCCCCTCGACCACCCCCGAAACATATTCCGGCGTGCCCTGGGATTTGAGGAAATTCACCACCTCCTCGACCTCCTGATCCGACACAAACGGTCCATGCACGCGGGTAATGCGGCCACCGCCCGCCATAAACAGCATATCCCCCTTGCCCAAAAGCTGCTCGGCCCCCATCTCGCCCAGCACCGTTCGACTGTCGATTTTGCTGGTCACCTGAAAGCTGATACGGGTGGGAAAATTGGCCTTGATCGTGCCGGTGATTACATCCACCGAGGGGCGTTGCGTGGCCATGATCAAATGGATCCCCGCCGCACGCGCCATCTGCGCCAGGCGCTGGATGCAGGCTTCAATCTCTTTGCCCGCCACCATCATCAGATCGGCCATCTCGTCAACGATCACCACGATATAGGGCATTTTTTCCAGCGAATATTCTTCGGTCTCGAATACCGGCTCGCCGGTTTCATCGTCAAAGCCGGTCTGCACGGTGCGGGTAAAGGCCTCGCCCTTGCGCAGGGCATCCTCGATCCGGCCATTAAACGCCTCGATCCCGCGTACATTCAGCTTGGACATCTTGCGATAGCGCTCTTCCATTTCCGCCACTGCCCACTTCAGCGCCACCACGGCCTTTTTGGGGTCGGTCACCACCGGCGAAAGCAGATGCGGGATGCCGTCATAAACGCTCAGCTCCAGCATTTTGGGATCGATCATGATCAAGCGGCATTCCTCGGGGGAAAGCGCATAGAGCAAGGAGAGGATCATGGTATTGATCCCCACGGATTTGCCCGATCCGGTGGTGCCCGCAATCAGCAAATGCGGCATTTTGGCAAGGTTCACCACCACCGGCTCGCCGCCAATATCCTTGCCCAGCGCCATTGGCAGCTGGTGCTTGCTATCGCCAAAAGCCCGCGCCGAGAATATCTCGCGCAAAAGCACCATCTCGCGATTATCATTGGGCAGCTCGATGCCGATAATAGAGCGGCCCGGAATGGTCGAAACCCGCGCGGCGAGCGCCGACATAGAGCGCGCAATATCATCGGCCAGCCCGATCACGCGGCTGGCCTTCAGCCCCGCAGCCGGTTCCAGCTCATACATGGTCACCACAGGGCCGGGACGCACCCGCACGATCTCGCCCTTTACGCCGTAATCCTCCAGCACCGTTTCCAGCAGGCGGGCATTGGCATTGAGCGCATCATTGCTCAAGGTCTGGCGCACCACATTTACCGGGTTTTCCAGCAAGGAAAGCGGTGGAAATTCATAGCCGTCATCGGGCTTTGGCTCCAGCCCGAGGCTGGGTTGTTCTTCTTTCAGCGCCTGCTTGCTTTTGGGTATCGGCTTTGCATCGGGGTATTTCACCCTTGGCTCCGGCGGCCGGGGCGCAGCGGCTGTCTGTGGATCCGGCACCGGCCCCGTGGCCCGGCGCACCCCGCCAATGCGCGGAATATCGGGCGTGGAAGAGGGCGCTGCCTGAGGGCTGTCATCAATCAGGTCATCGGTATCCGGTTCAGAATCAGATTCCGGACGGTCTTGCTGGCGCATGGCCGATATCCGCGCCAGCAAAGACGCCGTATCGGGCCGCACAGGCAACTCGACTGCGGGCAGAGCTTCGGGTGGATCCTCATCGCGAAGCGCATCCAGCCGGCTGCCGAATTTATTGAGCT